>JBDHVF010000166.1:0-12130 GCA_039809605.1 Polyangiales bacterium
CTCGTCGCAGCGCCCCCCGTTGGCGAGCACGATCGCGAGGTTGGCGGGCAGGTACACGCTGTCGTCGTCGAGCTCGACGCCTGCGCGGTAGAGCGCGACCGAGGCGCCCACGTCGCCGCGGCGCCACGCCGAGAGCGCGAGGTCGCCGAGCGCGGGCGTGCGCCCGCCGGTCCAGGCGACGAGCACCATCTGGTCGATCGCGGCGCCGGGGCGGGCCGACGAGACCGCCGCGCCGAGCGCGCCGAGCCCTGCCACGAGCGCGGCCAGCGTGAGGAGCATCACCCCGAGCGCGCGCCCGAGCCGCGGCGGCGCGGGCCGCGGGTGGTCGGGGGTCATGCCCGCGTCGACCATGCGGTCGTAGAGGTGCGGCCGCGCGGGGTTCTTCTGCGCGAGCACGGCGGGCACGACGTTGACCTCGTAGACCTTCGCGAGCGCGCGGGCGTAGGTGCCGGCGTCTCCCTCGGCCTCGCGGGCGGCGCGGTCGGCGCCCCTGAAGTCGTACCGGAGCTTGCGGTTGACGACGAGCGCCGCCACGAGCGCGCCCACGAGGCACGCGTAGAAGGTCAAGAAGCCCTGGTGCGCGAGCGGCCGCGCGAGCACCAGGGGCGCGAACACGAGGGACGCCGCCGCCGCGCGCGCGACCGACCGGCCCGTCGACTCGGGCAGGTGCGCGGTGCCGTGGCCCATCATCGCGGCGAGCGCGTCGTCGTCGAGCGCGTCGAGCAGCGCGCGCGTCACGACCACGCGCCCCACGGCGGGGTACGCGTAGAGGTTGGCGACGGCCACGGGCGCGACGAGCACCTCGCGCGGGCGCCTGCCCGTGCGCGCGGCCGAGCGCTCGACGACGCGCGCGAGGCGCTCGGGCGCGGGCTCGACGAGCCCCAGCGCCTTCGCGAGCAGCACGCCACCGCCCACCGACAGCGCGACGAAGAGCGGCGCGGTGACGGCGAGCGCGACGAAGGTCGCGGTCGTGAACGCGGCGGGCAGCGAGAGGCCGACGGCGATCGCGAGCAGCGCGTGCGAGCCGAGCATGACCGCGGCGGCGACGTGGCTGCGGAGCCAGGCGCGGCGCGACCAGTCGACGCGGCGCAGGCGGTTCTCGTGGCGCACGCGCACGAGAAAGGGTCCCACGGCCGCGGCCACCGCGGTGAGCACCGGCATCGCCACGCGCGCGCCGCGCCCGAGCGGGCCGTACGCGACGATCGACCACAGCGCGAGCACGAGCGGCAGGAGCGCGAGGTTCACGGCGGCGAGCCACCGCGGCCCGAACGCGAGGCGGGCGCGCTCCATCCAGTGCACCGAGGCGTCGGCGTAGGGCGCGCGAAACGGCGCGCGGTCGAGCGACGCGGGGTGCGGGTCGCGCGGCGGGGCGGGCCTGGGCGTCGCGAGCCGCAACGAGGCCGCCGCGAGCGTCCACGAGAGGAGCCCCGCGGCGAGGGGCACGAGCGCGAGCCCGGCCCACGAGACGAGCGGCGGCAGCGCGGCGCGCGCGGCCTCGAAGACGTCGTGATCCATCGGGCGCGGGAGGGTACCAGAAGCCGCCGCGGGCCGCGCACTTCGGTGCGGCCGCCGCGCGTTGGTGACGGCGGCGAAACTGGGCTAGCATTCGCCTCCCCGCGGTGAGGCGGGCGCCGGAGGATTGGCCGAGTGGTTTAAGGCGGCGGTCTTGAAAACCGCAGACGGGGGAACCCGTCCGGGGGTTCGAATCCCTCATCCTCCACTTGTTCTCAGGGGAATTGCGATTGTCAACGCTGCTCATGCGAGCGGCTGAACAGGTCGCCGAATATCACTGAACATCGCTGCGGATTCGTAGGCTGATTCAGCAGCCAGAGGCGGTCATCGGCTCGGTCCTTCCGCCATCTCAAGCTCGAGCACCGTTTCGACGAGCACCCACGCGCGGCCTCGCCCGATTGGAATCACGCCGGCGACCCGCACTTCGCAGGCGCCTCCTGCGATGCATCCGCCTGCGCCTTCTCGGAGGAGGGCGTCGACTGCTTTCTCGGCCGTGGCGAGGTCACAGCCGAAAGGCGCGATCGACATCGCCATGTCTGCGTTGATATCGCGCTCGGCCTGTTCCATGCCTCCGGCAGTGTCGATCTCGACCAGGCTGATACGTCCGAAACGAACGGTCTTCATCGCCGCACCTTCGCCCCAAAGGGGGCCGTCTCGTTGAAAATGCTGTCGTTCATCGCAGCGTATCGCGCAGGGTCGACGGCGTACGCGGCCTCGCACCGGGCTTGATCGTCTCTGGAGAGGCGCTCGCCGCGCTTGCTCCGGCAGCGGAGCCGGAACACGGCCTCCCATTCCGCGTCGGTCATCGCTTCCCCTTCCCCTTCTTCGTGGCGATCGTGAGCGCCGCGGGCGTCGGCACGCGCGGCGGCGGGTCGTCGCGGTAGCGCCCGAGGTACCGCTGCGTCGTCGCGACGGAGCGGTGCGCGAGCCACTGCTGCACTTGCAGCACCGTCACCCCCGCGCGCACGCACTCGGTCGCGAAGGTCCGTCGGAGGTCGTGCGCGCCGAAGCGCGGCACCTTCGCGGCGTCGCACGCGGGCGCGAGCACGCGCGAGGCCCAATGGTCGTCGAGCCCTACGCCGAGTTCCTCCGCGGTGCGTCGGCCCCTGCCCCGCGCCTCGTCGCGGAGCGCCACGAAACGCCGCGCGGCGTCGGACACCTCGCGCGACACCGGCAGCACGCGCTCGCGCTTGCCCTTGCCGGGCGGGCTCTTGATCGCGTCGGCGGTGACGTTCTCCGCGGGCAGGTCGCGGAGCTCGCTGCGCCGGAAGCCCGTCGCGAGCAGCACCGCGACTGCCAGCGCGGCGCCCTCCTGGCCGCGGCGGCGCAGCACGCGGGCGACCCTGGCGGCCTCGCGGGGCGACGGGATCTCGGGCGCGGCGGCGCGCTGGGGCTCCCGCGGCGGGCGGCGCGAGAGGAACGGCGTGGCGCCGCAGTGCCCGCGCTCCTGGCACCAGCGAAGCCACCTGCGGACCATCTTCCAGTCGCGCGCGAGCGTCGCCGCCGAGAGCTGCGCGCCATCGCGCGTCACCGTCTCGCGGCGCGCGGCCATCCAGCGGTCGACGACCTCGTGGGTGATGTCGGTCGCGGCCTCGACGGGCGGCGACTCGTTCGCGCACCACGTCAGGAACGCGAGCACGCGGAGGCGCGCGCTCTTGGCCGTGCGGCCCGTCCAGTCGTGATCGGCCGTCAGGAACCGCTCGGCGAGGTCGTCGAGGCGCTCCGTAGGCGGTCTTTCAGCGCGCGCACCCGCTCCCTCATGGGCTGCGAGGATGCGCTCGGCGTGGAGCTTCTCGGCCTCGGCTCGGTCCGTGGTGCGGAGCGAGACCTCGGCGGGCGTGCATCCGGGGACGCGCGAGTAGTAGACGCGCCCTCGGGTGAAGAGGTGGGCGCCTCGGGTGTACGCGCGGCGCTTGCTGCGTGGCATTGCTCGTACCTCTCGACTTCGGCGTGGTGGACGCGCACGGCGCGGCCGATGCGGAACGCGCGGAGCTCGCCGCGCTCGATCTCCGCGCGCACCGTGGCGACCTGCACCGACCACCGCTCGGCGAGGCGCGCGAGGGTGAAGGGCGGGCGCTCGTCGGCGCGCGCGGGTTCGGGCGCGGGCGTCGTCACGGCGCGGGCTCCTGGGGCGCTGCGGCGTCGACGGCGCGCGGGTGGATACCTGCGGCGGTGCATGCCTGCGCGACGGCCTCGAGCGCCGCGTGCGTGGCGTTGTGGATGCGAGCGGCGACGGCCGCGCGCTCGTCGAGGCTCTCGTCGGCGCGCACGGTCGCGGTGAGCCGCGCGCGCAGGGCCGTCACGTCGCGGGCGATGGCCTGGGCGAACGCGCGGAGCTGCGCGGCGGGCTCGGGGGCGTGGGGCTTCATTGCGGCGCCTCCGCGCGCTTGCGGTCGATGGCCTCGACGATCGCCACCCACACGGCCGCGTTCTGCACCGCCTCGCAGCGCGCCTCGTTGCTCGCGTCGCCATGGGTCGCGCACGCCTCGACGAACTCGGCCGTCTCCTCGACGACGATGTGCGCGAACGTGCCCTCCCCCTCGCGGAAGTAGTGCTGCGAGGCCGCGCGCGCGACCTCCTCACGCGGGATCCCCAGCGCGATGCACGCGGCGGCGCCGCGCAGGGTCGCGGGCCATTCGACGTGCGGCACCATGGGGTGATCGCAGACGCCGAACTTGGCGTCCTGGCGCTCGCGCTCCGCGTCGATCTCCGCGTCGATCTCCGCGAAGATATGCTCGCGCACGGCGCTCACGACCGCCTCGCTTTCTTCGAGGGCTTCGCAGCGCTCGACTTCTTCGAGGGCTTCGCAGCGCTCGACTTCTTCGAGGGCTTCGCAGCGCTCGACTTCTTCGAGGGCTTCGACGCGGGCGCGGCGGTCGCCTCGGGGCGGGGCTTCGCGCGGCTCTTCTTCGGGGCGACGGGCGTTCCCTTCCACCGGCCGGTGCCGTCGAAGCACGGCACCAGGGCATCGCGCTCGAACTCGTGCACATCGTCGTGATCGCCGTCGGTGCCCGCGAGCACGCGCTCGGCGATGAAGAACGCGCGGGCTTCGGCGCCATCGGGCGTGACGATCATTGCCCCCTCGCGCATCACCAGGTCGAAGGTCGCGTCGCAGGGCGCGACGGTGAGGGGCACGAGCGGTTCGCAGTCTCCGACGCTGGCGGCGCGGCGCTCGACGAACGGGAGGATCTCGCGCGGGACGATCGTCACGGCCTCGCGGTGCGGGCCGGTGCCCTCGCCGTGCCAGTGCACGAGCAGCGTCCCGTGCCTCCTCTCCGCGGGCGAATAGCGCTCGTGGAAGTCGACGAAGAGCACCATCCCGCGCTCGCGCATCCACGCCTGCGCGTCGCGCACCCGCTCGGGGCACGGCGTCGAGACCCGGAACATGGTCGCGCTGGGGTGCTGCTCGGCGAGGCTCGGCGCGGCGGGCGGCGCCTCGGGGGATTCGTCGTTGTGCTCGTCGTCGTTGCCCTCGTCGATGCCGTCGTCGCGAGGGCCTGGGGCCTCCGCGAAGGGCTCCGCCGCGGGCTGCATCGGGCGCTCGGGGAACTCCTCGAGGCACTGCTGATCGTCGAAGCGGAACCACGCGACGGGCGCGAGGTCGGGCGAGAACACGGCCCCGCGACGCGCGTTCACGTCGCGGTCGCGGGCGGTCACGAGAGCCATGCGCGCGGCGGGCTCGTCGTCGAAGTCGAAGCGCTCGAAGGGCTCGCGCCCCAGGTCGACAACCACGGTCCAGCGGCCGGGCGTCGCGACGAGCACCAGGTCGCCGAGGTGCTCGGGGAGCTCGGGCGCCGCGGGCTGGTCGTCGACGGGCGCGGCCTCGGCGAGCGGCGCCTCCTGCTGCGCGGGGGCGCGCGTGGGTGCGGGCCGCTCGAAGAGCGACGGCTGCTCGGGCTTCGCGCGCGCGGCCTTCTCGGGGCGGCGGGCGACGGTCGCCTCGACGTGCAGAAGCACCCGCGGCGCTCCGTCGAGCGCGGCCTGCTTGAGCGTGAGCACGGTACGGCCCTGCGCGGTGGTCGTCTCGAGCGTGCAGCCCTCGGCGAGCGCGACGCCGTTCGCGAGCGCGATGAACTTCGCGAGGAGCTTGTTCGCCTTGTTGATCGTCGTGTGTTCGGTCGTCACGCGGGGCTCTCCGTGTCGGTGTGCTCGTGGTCGGTCGTGAGGAGCTCGCGCACGCGCGAGACGATCGACTCCGCGGGCGGCGTGTCGTCGGCGGGGCGCGTGGCGATGGGGAACACGCCCGAGGCGCGACCGCGGGGCGGGCGCTCGGCGAAGGGCTCCCGGCGCAGCGGGGGCTCGTTGGCGACCGCGGACGGCATCGGGTCGAGCTCGTCGCCGGCCTCGTCGCACGCGCTGCACACGTCGGCGCCGACGCGCTCGGCGTCGATGATCCACCCCAGCGTGCGCCCCCTCGCGGCGTGCATGGCGGCGGCGATGGGGTCGGCCTCGGAGTTGCGCGCGCGGCTGTCGGTCGTTCCGCACCGGTCGCACACGAGCACGGACGCGAGGTCGCACAGGATGATCGTCACGGCGTCACCTCGCCCGAGTGCGCCGTTTGGCGCGTGTGGGGGACGGGGCCGGGCCTGCGCCGCGGGGGCATGCCGATGCACGCGCGGCAGGTCCAGATGCCCGCGCCGTCGTGTCGCGCCTCGGCCATGATCGCGAGCGCGTCGTCGATCGCGCGCGTGGCGCCGCTGGCGATCTCGGCGCCGCACCGCTGGCACGCCGCGAGGTGCGCGAGGCCGCGGAACACGGGGGCGCCGCGCGGCGCGGGCGTCGCGGCCTCCTCGAGCATCACGACCCACCCCGCGCCGCGCAGCGTGAGGTACGCGTGGCGCGGGCTGCGCACGCGCGCGAGGTCGGGGCGCTCGTCGCGCGAGAGGAACGCGAGGCCCGACGCTTCGATCGCGCGCAGGTACGACGCGAGCGGCGCCACCGGCACCACGACGGACGCGACCACGGCGTAGGGCGCGACGCACGAACACCCGTCGAGCCACGACGCGAGCACCGACACGTCGAGCGGCGTCGCGGCGCCCCCCGAGACGCGGGGCGCGAGCGCCGCGACGGCGGCGCCTCCGTTGAGACGCACCGCGACGCCCTCGGGCATGTGCCGCGGGGCGTCGGCCAGCAGCGCGACCAGGTGGCGGCCCCAGCGCGACACGTAGCAGACGGCCGTCCACACGACGGCCCCCAGCGTGATGTGGTCGAGGGGCGCGTCGGGCGACCACTGCGCGCAGAGGTCGCGGAGGCGATGCGCGACCGGGGCGTGCACGGGCACGTCCGCGTCGCGACTTCGCGAGGCGTTCTTCATCGTCGAGACCTTCCCCGGTGGTCCAGTCCACCGAGAGAGCCGCGGGGGCGCTGGTCGGTCAGGGGGGCGATCCGACCGCGCGTCCGCGGCTCTCTCGGGGGGCCGTGGCCCCGCGCGCCGTCAGAGCCTCGGAGGCCCGTGCGGGATCATCGCGAGCAGCTCTTCGAGCGCCTCCGCGAGCGAGTCGCACCAGGGCGTCTTCCACCGTCGGCCCTCCGAAGACGCGCGGGCGCGGCTCTGGTGGCCGCGAACATCACGGCGCGTCTCGACCGACACCCGCGGTGCGTCGCCGTAGGTGGGCGCGTCGGTGAGGCGCTCGAGGATGCGCGCGAGCAGGTCGTCGGCGCTCGGCGCGGGCGGGGCGTCGGGCGGCGGCGGGATCGCGGGGCGCGGGGCGGGCGTGTCGTCGGCTTCGTCGTCGGCCTCGTCGTCGACCTTGACGCTCGCCACGAGAGCCGCGCGGCCCTTGTCGGTGACCCGGTACTCGGCCAGCGGGCCGAAGGTCGTGCTGCGCACGAGGAGCCCCTCGGCGATGCACGCATCGAAGGTGTCGTGCCACGCAGACAGAACCCCCTCGCGCGTGCTCGTGCCCCTCTCGACCACGTGCGAGAGCACGCGCAGCGCGTCGGCGAAGCGGCGGGCGGCGTCGGGGGCGTTCATCGCGCACCGGCCTTCGCCGCGACGCCGCGCGCCTCGACAACGCTCGGCAGGTCGTAGACCTCCCGGTCCTGGGGCCAGAGCGCGCGGGCGATGAGGTCGTGCAGCGCGCATCCGACGCACGCGTGGCCGTGCTGATGGTCGGCCACGCGTGCGAGCGTGTCGACGCACGCGGGACACAGACTGTCGGCGTTGACGCCGTGCGGGGTGTAGCAGCCGAGGCAGACAGGGGCGCTCATCACGCGACGCCTTCCTGCGTGATGTCGTCCCAGGAGCCGGTGAAGAGCGGCGCATCGACGACGGCGACGGGCGGCTCGTGGCCCGGCGCGAGGCGCCACGGCTCGGGGCACTTGCGGAGCCGGTCCTCGCTCGCGGCGAACGCGGCGTCGAGCTCCTCGTCGGTGCGGGCCGCGAGGAGGCGCGCGACGGCGTTTCCGCACGGCGCGCAGGTCGCGACGTGGTGCACGACGCAGCGTTCGCAGACGCACGCCGGATCGTAGCTCCACGCGTCGGGCGCGACGGGCGCGGCGTCGGGCGTGTCGCCCACGAGCGCCGCGACGAGGCCGTCGTAGCTCCGCGGGGCGCAGGCGACGGAGGCGGCGGAGACGGTGAAGTCGCTCGCGGTGAACGCGGCGCCGACGCGGGGCGCGTCGCTCGCGCGGGCGATGATGTGGGGGTTGAACGGGTCGAGGTCGTCGGCGGGGTCGGGTGACATACGGGGCTCCGTCCCGCGCGCAGAAGGGCGCCGCGGGACGGATGATAAGGTATCCGTGAATAGTGTATTCGTCAAGCAGTTTTCAGCAACATTCGTAGCCGCATTTCGGCAGCCGCCGCCGGGAGGCCCGTTGCTGCCGCAAGGGCCACGGGATCGCAGTGTATTCGCGCGACGCGAGCGGGCGCTCCGAGCGCGAGCGCGAGGCGCCACACATCAGCGTGGGTGTGGTCGAGATTCGCAAGCATCGGGTGCGCGAGTTCATGCAGGGCCGCGAGCAGTTCCACGGCCTCGTCACGGCGCCATCGCACCGCGAGCACCGCGTCGACGGCGAACCCGTCGAGGCCCGAGGGGAGGTCACCGAAGCGCGCGAGCGTCACCCCCTGGCCCGCGGCGAGGCCCTCCGCGCCGTCGCCCAGGCGGGCGGCGTGGGCGTGGTCGGCGAGCGCCTCAAGGAGCCCCTCGTCGACGCGCGCGGGCGTCCCGAGCAGCTCCAGGAGCATGGTGCGCACGAGGTCGCGGCCACCCATGGGCAAGCACTGTACGCGCGTTCAGCATCACGGATCAATCCCCGTCATGTCGTCGTGAGCTCGTGGAGTTCAGCCGTCGCATGTGGTGCAATGCGACGAGAGCGCGTCTTCGATCTGTGTGGGAGGGATCATGCGAAAACTGACGTGGTTGTGGTTCGTGGTGCTCGCGTGCTCGTGCGGGAATGCGCCGACTCCCGCCTGCATCCCCGGCGAGCGGCGGGCGTGCGCGTGCGGGTATGGGCTCACAGAGACATGTCGAAGCGATGGGACCGGGTACTACGGATGCGCCAGCGCATGCGAGGCCGCGGAACTCAAGGCGGAGCGGGCGCGCATCTGCGCGGAACGCGACGCGGCGTGCGACGCGTCGCCGGACGCTCCTCCGTCATCGCTGCCGTGTAGCCCGAGCGACCTCACCGGTTCGTGCCCAGCGGACCAGACGTGCGTGTCGGGGAGCTGCTGTCCTATGACGCGCGCATGCGGGGCCGCGTGCTGCACGGAAGGGGCCGTATGCGTGACCGACGCATCAGGCAACCGTTCGTGCGCGCAGCGCTGCGACACCAACACCGAGTGCCCCGGCATGATCGGCATGCGCTGCTGCCGCACGCTTTACGATTCCGAAACACGCGCGCCTCTCGACTACGGCGCATGCGGCGTGTTCGTGTCGGGAGTGACCTCCTGTCGGTGTGCGGTAGGCGCGGACTGCGGAAGCGGGTCTTGCACCCCGAGTCTTTCGCGCGACAGCGTCCCGACGCTCCCGTATGTCTGCACGGCACCCGTATGTGCTCCGTACCAACGCTGCGACGGGTTCGGGTCGTGCCCCAATGGTTACTGCAACATGTGCGACGCTCGCGGCAACTGCTTCTGCGCGCAGGTTTGCACGTCGGACGCGATGTGCGGCACCACCGCGCAGTGCGGCACTCTCGCGCGGTCGATCGGATCGTGTTCCAGCGCTCAGCGCGTGTGTATCCCTCGCTAAGTCTGCGTCCGGGCTACCTCTTCTTCGGCACCTCCTGCGGCCCGGTCTCTTTGCGCGGCGCGGGCGGGCGCATCAGCGACTCATGGCGCAGCATCCACCGCCCAAGTTCCGCCACCATCGCGGGCGTAGGGGGCGCCGAGAGGATCGGCGACGTTCGTGCGAGCATCTCCCACACCCATCCGGGGAGCCCAGGATCGATCTCCTTCGCACGGGCCAAGAGTTCCGGCCACTCGGGCAGGTTCTGGAACTGCGGGCGCATCACGTAGTCGTGGGCCGTCGACGGCGCGACGGTTTCGGTCTCGTCGTGGTCGTCGGGCGAACCCTTGCCTGTGAGCAGCCACGCTGCGGAGACCCCTGCGGCGTGGGCAATCGCGCGAACCGTTGCGGTTTCCACTGATGCCTGGGGATCTTTCGCGAGCGCGCGAAACAGTGAGGGGAAATAGCCTGCGGAGAGCCCTGCCTTCAGCGCCAGACCGCGAGGCGAAAGCCCGCTGTGCTTGATCGCGTATCGGATCCGCTGCTCGAACGTCACGAAAAGGCTTCTATCGTAGCCACCGGAGGGGTGACTAGAGCCTTGCTTGACGCATGCACTGTCTCTGTATATTGTATTATTCATGCTCTCCCCCATCGGCGACCGGCTCGCGCTGCTCGCGAGCCTCCTCTCCGCTGCGTGCGGCTGTGCGCGCAGTTGCCCGCGCTGCTCGCTGCGCGCGGTCGACCGCGCCGCGGGCCGACAGCCCGGCCACCTCGCGGCGATCGTCGCGGGCGCGCAGACGGACCTGACCTGCGGCGGCGCCGCGTCCTACGCGCGCGCGCTCGGCGCGTCGCCCGCGTGGGTCGCCTTTGGCGCTGGCCCGTGCGTCGACGAGGGCGCGCTCGCGCGTCTCGACGACGCCACGCGCGTCTCGCTCCTGGCTCTCGATCCGTCCGAGCCCACGCACCACGGAACCCTCGGCGCGTACCTGCTCGACGCGCTCGGCCACGCCACCGCGCGCGCCGACGCACCCGTCCCTGCAACCACCGCCGTCCGTCCCAGGCGTCGAGCGCCGCGGACTGTGACGCCTCGGCGGGGCGTGCGCAAGCCTCGCGAGCGCCGCGGGCTCCGTACGAGCGAGGCGCGGGCGTGAGCGCCGCCGCGGATCTGCGCGCGATCTTCTCGCACCGCGCGCTGGGGCTGTGCGCGTGCGGGCGCGTCCACGCGGTCGAGGTCGAGGGCTGCGCGCGACTCCGAAGCCGCGCGTGGATGCTGGCGTGGAAGTGGCGCGGGGCCGCGCGGGTGCTCGGCGACACCGAGGTCGGGCCGCGCTGCGCGCTCGCGTACGAGTACGGCCCGATGCACCGCGCGCAGTGCCGCGCGCCGCGTCGCCTCTCGGCCTCGTGCGCGCCGTGGCCGCTCGATCGCGTCTGCCGCGGCATCGTCGAGCACGTGAGGGCTCCGCGATGAACGCCCCCGTCGCGCCGCACCTCACGCCTGCGCGCTGGGCGGAGCTGCTCGAAGCGCCCGCGTGTGCCGTCCAGTGCTGGGACGCGCTCGAAGCGCTGCGCGCGTGCCCCACGAGCGTTTTCGACGCCGTGATCGCGGACCCGCCGTACTCGTCGGGAGGCACGACCGCGACCGCGCGCAAGCGCCCCACCGTGCGCAAGTACGTGCAGAGCGAGCTGCGCGCGCGCCGCGAGGACTTCGAGGGCGATGCGCGCGATCAGCGCTCGTGGCAGCAGTGGTCGGAGCGGTGGATGGGCGAGGCGCTCCGCGTCGTGCGCAAGGGCGGCTCGATGCTCGTGTTCACCGACTGGCGCCAGCTCTCGGCCTGCGTCGACGCCGTGCAGGTCGCCGGGTGGACGCTGCGCGGCGTGATCCCCTGGGACAAGGGCGAGGGCGGCGCGCGGCCCGTGGAGGGCGGGTTCCGCACGGGGCAGTGCGAGTTTATCGTCTGGGCGACGCACGGGGGCCGCGGGGGCGCCGCGGGCGTGTTCCTCCCCGGCTGCTTCCGCGTCGCGGTCGAGCGCGGGGACGAGAAGCTCCACATCTGCCAGAAGCCCGTGCGCCTCTGCGAACTGATCGCGCAGGTCGCGCCGCCGGGCGGGCGCATCCTCGACCCGTTCTGCGGCTCGGGCTCGGTGCTCGTGGGCGCGACGCGCGAGGGGCGGCGCGCGATCGGCCTCGAACGCCTCGCGTCCAACGTCGCCACGTCGAACGCGCGCCTCGCGAAGCTCGGCGACCCCGGCGCGCTCGCGTCGCGGGGCGCGCAGGGGGTGCTCTGGTGAGCGCCGCTGCGCCGTGGCTCGTGCCCCCCGCGCTCGACGCGCGCACCTGGCTCCCGCAAGAGCGGCGGGGCCTCGTCGCACGGCGCGCTCCCGTCGCGCGCGCGCTTCGACGCGGCTCGAAGCCCGCGCCGTCGCGCGCACTGCCCGAGCGCGACGTCGTGCTC
>JBDHVF010000167.1:0-12074 GCA_039809605.1 Polyangiales bacterium
CGCTGGGGGCAGGTGAGGGCGAGCGTGGCGCCCTCCCCCCGTCCCCCTCCCGCGTCCGCGGGAGGGGGACGGGGGGAGGGCCCGCGAGTCACTCCCGCTCGACGGCGTGTTCGAGCAGGAGCACGCCGAGGGCGAGGAGCACGGCGCGTAGCGGGTCCATCGGGCCCGAGAGGCTCACGGCGCCGAAGCCCGCGAGGAGCACGCACGTCCACCCGAGCGCGCGGCGCACGCCCGCGCCGCGGTCGATCGACTGGGTGGCGAGCGAGAGGCTCACCGCGGCGACCATGCCCGTGAAGAGCAGGGAGTAGACCATCAGCGCGGCGCGCGAGGGGTGCCCCGCGCCGCCGACGCCCGCGAGGTCGAAGCGCGCCCCGAAGGCCGCGCGGGCCACCATCTCGGTCGTGCGCGGGAGCCGCGCGGGCAGGGTGATCAGCACCGCGGTGAAACCCACGGGCATGGCGAGAAAGGCCGACGCGCGCAGCGCGCCCACGTGATCGACCGCGCGCCGGAAGGCCCACGCGACGGCGAGCGCGACGCCCGCGAAGGCCGCGGCCTCGCTCACGCGCCCGAGGGCGTCGGCCACGCGGGGCAGCGCGCTGCCGGGGCGCGACGCGAAGGTCGCCACGGGGCCGAAGAGCTCGATGGCCTCGCCGACGACGAGGAGCGCGAGGGTGACGGCCGCGAGGGGGCGCTTGCGGCGCAGGCTCGTGGCCACGGCCCGGCCGCCCGAGACGAGCACCAGCGCGGCGAGGCCCGCGAGCGAGGCCCACTGGAGCGGCCGTGAGACCTCGGTCGAGAACATCGCCACGCACGCGAGCGCGGTGACGGGCGCGATGGCGACCGAGCGCACGACGAGCGAGGCGAGGGCGCCGCGCGCGCCCGAGGCGTCCCACGCGAGGCGCGCGATGGAGACGAGCGCGAGCACGACGCCGGCCACGGTGACGAAGGTGCCCGCCTGGGCGAGCCACGGCTGCTGGCCCGCGAGCCCGGAGAAGACGCGCGTCACGAAGAAGCCCAGCGCCAGGCAGAGCACCGCGACGCCCGAGGGAAAGAGCGAGCGCTCGGCGGCGGCTTCGTCGACCCCGGAGGCGTCGCGGTAGGGGGATGCGGTCATGGTCACGGGGTCGATTCTCGGTCGCAGAGCATACATGACCCGCGCGCGCGGGCTACGAAGCTCATCGCTCGACGGCGCGGCGGTAGCGCCGGAACCACGTTCGCACCACCTGATCGACGTCGAGCCTCAGGAACTTGGCGTACTCGACCACGAAGCCTCGGGTGTAGACCGCCGCGGGGAGCGCGGCAAAGTCGTCTTCTTCGATGGCGCGCAGGTAGGGCAGCGAGATCTTGGTGCGGGCGGCCACGTCGCGCAGGTCGGCGTTGCGGGCCTCGCGCACGGCCCGGAGCGTCGCGCCCGTGAGCTCGGTGTCGGGCGTGATCTCGGGCATGGGCGACGGGGGCGCCGCGGGCTCGGCGGCCTCGGGCTCGTCGTCGAAGCCCGTGGCCATGGGGAGCACGCCCACGGGCGTGATCGAGAGGTCGTAGGGGCGGCGCCGCGAGGGGTCGAGCAGCACGTCGCGGGCCTCTTCGACACGGGCCACGGTGGACGACAGCTCCTCGTCGGTCATCAGGCCCGCGAGGCACACGCTCTCGGTGGCGTAGATCTCGCGGGTCTTGCGGTAGGCGCGGCGGATCTCCTCGTCGCTGGCGCCGCGGTCGATGGCGAGCAGGTCGTAGTGCGTGGGCGGCGGCGGCGCCTCGGCGGGCTCGTGAGGCGGCGGCGAGGCGCTGGCCCGAGCGGTCTCGATCGAGAGGAGCCTGCGCGCGATGCGCTCGAGGTTCCTGCTGGCCTTGGCCGAGGGTGCGTCGACGAGCAGCGGGCGCCTGCGGCGCGCTGCGAGGAAGGCCGCGTCGTCGTACTCGACGTGCCCCAGGAACTCGAGCACCGGCCCCATGCGCCGCTGCCCCACGCGCACCATGGCCTCGCCGAGCTCGAGGTCGGCGCGCGAGCGCGACTGGTTCACGACGAGTCGCACGCGCAAGCGCGAGAGCTCTCCCCACGCGAGCGCGGCGGCCTCGTGCGAGCGCGCGGCGATGGCCCTGGCGAGGTCGACGGGCGGCGGCGGCCCCGCGTTGGCGCGCGCGAGCTCGGCGACCGCGTCGGGCGCGCCGGGGTCGTCGAGCGTGCGCAGCCGCTCGGTGAGCCGCCGCGCGTAGAGGTGCCGCACGAGGCGCCACACGGCCTCGACGGCCGAGGGCTCGGGCGTGGTCACGGTCACCACGGCGTCGCTCTCGAGCATCGCGTCGAGGGTGCGGGTGCGCACGCCGGAGCCCAGGTCGACGAGGGCGAAGTCGGCTCCGCTCGGGCGCGCGAGCTCGCGCGGGTGCCGCAGGGGCAGGTCGGGGAAGGGGCCGTCTTCGCGCGTGGCCTCGAGCACGCGCACGTTGGGGACCACCGTCTCTCGCCCACGAGGCTCGGGCGGAGACGGCGCCCACGGGGGCAGCGCTCCGCCGGAGCGCATCACGCCGAACTGCGAGGCGACCGAGGGGCCCTGCGGGTGCGCGTCGACGAAGAGCACGCGCTTGCCGAGCTGCGCGAGAAAGATCGCGAGCCCGGTGGCGACGAGCGTCGCGCCGGCGCCGCCCTTCGCGCCGCCCACCGTGATCACGCGCGTGTTCGGGGTGCTCTCGGGCATCGGAGGCCGCGGGGTATATCACAGCGCGGGGAGCGGCGGTCGGCGCAGGGGGAGCGATGGTTGGCGCGCCGCGCGCGCAAGAAGAAGCCCGCCGCGCGGTAGCCGCCCGTTGCGCGCGGGGCCGCGCGTGGCGTTCAATCGCGCGCATGCCCTGGATCAAGACCCGCAAGCCCGGCCCCGATCACCCCGACGTCGCGAGCGCCGTGGCCGAGGCCATGGCGGGCTATCCGCCCGAGTACGCGCTGCCGCCGTCGAAGCGCCACGGGGTGCCTCCCGCGGCCGCGGCCGACAGCATCGTGGCGCCCCACACGCTCGTGCCCGAGGTGCTGCGCGGGGTGTTCGCGGGCTACCGCGCGATGCTCGACCCGTCGCTGCCGCTCTCGCGCCGCGACCACGAGCTCATCGCCACGACCGTGTCGGCGATCAACGACTGCTTCTATTGAACCGTCTCGCATGCGGCGTTCCTGCATGCCGTGACTCTGGACGAGTCACTCGTGGAGGCGATCAAGACCGACTGGCGCGCCGCGCCGCTCGACGCGCGCGAGCGGGCCATGCTCGCGTTCGTCGACAAGCTCACCCGCGCGCCGGGGGCGGTCACGCGCGACGACCACCGCGCGCTGCGCGACGAGGGCTTCGACGACGCGGGCATCCTCCAGGTGACGCTCATCGCGTCGATGTTCAACTACTTCAACCGCGTGGCCGACGGCGTGGGTGTCGGGCGCGGCGGCCCCGACGACCCCGCGAGGTAGCGTCGCTCGCGGCCCCGACCGGGCCGCCCGTCGCCTATCAACATATGGCGTAGGTGCGCGCGCCGTCTTCGATCACGTTGCACCCGACGAAGGCGCCCGTGGGGCCGACGCACGTGTTCCGCGCGGTGTCGCAGTAGACCTCGCACGCGTAGGGCGCGCCGCCGTCGATGTCGAAGTCGCGGCAGGTCGTGACGCACACGCGCCCGGCCATCGGGTGCTGGCACGCGCCCGCGTCAGGCGGAGGCGCCTCGGGCGGATCGGTGCACCCCGCGGCGAGCGACACCACGGTCACGCTCAACACCCGGGGCACGCGCAGCCGTAGCATCGCGCGGGATCTTCGCGCGTGCGCGAACGCGCGTCCAGGCGAGGCGACGAGGCGCGACCACGCGGGTGATGCGGGCGTCGGGGATCGCGCGACCGCGCGTGGAATGCGGGCGTTGGGGGATCGCGCGTCCGCGCGTGGAATGCGGGCGTTGGGGGATCGCGCGTCCGCGCGTGGAATGCGGGCGTTGGGGTTGCTCAAACCCGGCGTCGAGCCGCCGGGCTGTGCAGGGATGCGGCCCCTTCGGGGCGCAAGGATAGGGGGTAGCTCAATGACCTCGATGGGGCCGCGGGCGTTGTGGTGAGCTTGCGCGCATGACGACGCCACGATGATGATGGCCGTTGCTCCCACGGCTCTGGCGACCGATGGCGATGCCCCACGCCCGCGCCGAGCCTGATGGACATCCCCCATTCTTGCGCCCCGAAGGGGCCGCATCCCTGCACAGCCCGGCGGCTCGACGCCGGGTTTGAGCAACCCCAACGCCCGCATTCCACGCGCGGACGCGCGATCCCCCAACGCCCGCATCTCACGCGCGGACGCGCGATCCCCCAACGCCCGCATTCCACGCGCGGACGCGCGATCCCCCAACGCCCGCGCGGAGCTCCGGCGACGCGTCGCGCGCGGGGACACTCAATGTCAACCGTCGCCGCTCGCTCGCGTTCGCGCCGCTCGCGCCGTTAGGGTTCGGTACCACCATGACGACGCTGGGAGACGCTCTCGATCGTCTGCACGCGGCCCCGTGCCAGCCCGACGCGCTGCGCGCGGCCTTCGACGGGGTGATCGCGCTCGCAGGGCAGCAAGACCCCGAGCCCCGTGACCTGGGCGAGTGCGACGGCGCGCTCCGCAAGGTCTACCGCGCGATGGCCCGCCTGGTGAGCGAGGAGCTCGCCGACGCGCTGCTCGCCGCCCCGCCCGAGGAGCGCGAGGGGCTCGACCGGCGCTTCGAAGCGACGCTCCACGTGCTGCGCGCGCGGCAGCAGGCGCTGCTGGTGTGGCGCAGCGACGCGCTCTCGCGCGAGGCCGACGACGGCGAGGGCAGCGGCTGGCACGCGACCGTCGACGGTCGCGCGTCGAGCGAGTGGCCGGGCCTCGGCGCGTCGCAACGGTGACGGGCTACGCGACGCTCTCGCGGCGGCGCTCGATGGCGCTCGCCCACCCGAGCACGACCGCGATCGCGGCGAAGGCCACCGCGACCAGCGCCCCGACGCTCGGCGGGGCCGGGCCGAAGACGCTCGCCACATAGGCCGCCGCGAGGAACGCCACCAGCGACCACCACGAGGTCGCGCCGCCGCGCGTCTTCGCGCGCGTCACGGTGGCGTAGGTCCACACGCCGTACGCGAACAGTGAGCCCTCGACGGCGAGCGTGCCGGACACGGAGTTCCACAGGCCCAGGCCGTACCGCGCGCCGCCGGGGTAGAGGGGCATGTCGGGGCCGTGCGTCACCCAGTCGAGCACCCAGTGGCTCACGACGCACGCGGCCACCACGAGCGCCGCGCGCCGGTCGCGGGTCGCCCGGTCGTACGCCACGCCCGCGAGCGCCGACCAGACGAGCGCCGCCGCGAGGCTGTGCGACCAGGGCATCGACGCGAGGTCGAGCGGGTACACCGCGGTGATGCCCGGCGAGATCGCCGCGCGCTCGATGCCCGTCGCCACGAGCACGGGCCAGAGGATGTCGAGCACCTGCGGCGCGGCGAGCAGCACAGGCAGCGACGCGCGCGGCGCCAGGCGCTTCGCGGCGAGGCCCACGGCGAAATGACCGATGAACATCCCCGAGGAGATATCACGGCGCTGCCCGCGGCACGGGGACGCTACCGCGCGGCCATGAGCGCCGCGAGGGCGCCCGCGAGCACGGCGACCGCGAGCGCGAGGAGCGCGCGCGTGCGCGGCGGCGGGGGGCGCGCGGGGCGTCGCAGCTCCCACACGACCTCGGGCTCGCGCGCGGGGGCGACGGGGGTGGGGGCGTCGAAGGTCTCGGCCCAGCGCGCCCGCGTCGCGGGCGAGGCGTGGGGCAGCAGCGCCGCGCCGAACGCGCGCACCGACGCGAATCGCGCCGGGGCGTCGCGGTGCATCGCGCGCAGGATCACCGCGTCGAGGCCCTCGGGCAGAGAGGGCACCAGGGCGCCGGGCCGCGCGCACTGGCCCTTCAAGATCGCCATGAAGGTGTCGGCGCTGGTGCGCCCCTCGAAGGGCAGCCGGCCCGTGACGCAGCGGTAGAGCGTGACGCCGAGGGCGTACTGGTCGCACGCGGGCGTGGCCTCGCGCGACGCGCGCACCTGCTCGACGGACATGTACGAGAGCGTGCCGAGGGCCGTGTCGGGGCGCGTGAGGTCGAGGTCCTCTTCGGCGTCGGCGGCGCGGATCTTCGAGAAGCCGAAGTCCACGAGCCGCGGCGAGACCACGCCCGCGCGGTCGCGCGCCAGGAAGATGTTGCCGGGCTTGAGGTCGCGGTGCACCACGCCCTCGTCGTGCGCGGCGGACACCGCGGCGAGCACGGGCAGGAGGATGTCCACCGCGCGCGTCGCGTCGAGCCGCCCCTCGCGGTCGAGGCGCGTGCCGAGGTCCTCGCCCTCGAGCAGCTCCATCACGAGCCACGCGCGCGCGTCGTCTTGACCCACGTCGTAGACGGCCGCGACGTGCGGGTGCTCGATGCGCGCCGCGGCCCTGCCCTCACGGAGAAAGCGCGCGAGCAGCTCGGGGTTCTTCGCGAACTCCGCGTGCAGGATCTTCACCGCCACGCGGCGTCCCAGGGTGACGTGCCGCGCCTCCCACACCGTGCCCATGCCCCCGCGGCCGATCTCTCGAATGAGCTCGTACGGACCGCAGCGCGTCACCGAGGGGCCCGCGTATCGGATCGTGTCGTCGGCGCTCGGGAGGGCTCCCTCGGCCAGACGAGTTCCTCGCGCCATGTTCAGCTCCGCGAGCGGTATGGTGCCCGCCGCGCGCGATGACCAGTGGGGCCGCGGCGCCCCTCGCGCCCGCGGTGGATCTTCGAAGCCGTTCCGCGGTATGGGTCGTGGGCGTGAGGGCCGCGGCACCGATCTCGTTCGCGCTCGGGCTCGCAGCGCTCGCGAGCGTCGCGCGCGCCGACGACCGCTGGGAGACCCCCTTCGCGGGCGTGCGCCACCTCAACCGGGTGACCGCGAGCCAGAACCTCCACGTGCTGCTGGTCGACCTGTGCGCCGCGGGCGTGTCGGTGCGGGGCACGCGGCCCGAAGAGGCCGGGCGCACGGTGGCCGCCCACGGCGCCGCGCTCGGCGCGCAGGCGGTGGTCAACGGCGACTTCTACAACCCCTCGAACCCGCGCGAGGTCGACGGCCCCGCGATGGGCGAGGGCGTCCCCTGGGGCGGCCGCGACCACGAGTACGTGGGCCCCGTGGGCTTCGGCGCGGGCCGCGCGGCGGTGATGTTCCACGGGCTCACCACGGGCGTCGAGCCGTGGATGCGCGAGGTCGTGAGCGGCCATCCCACGCTCATCTCCGACGGGCGTCGCATCGACAACAACGGCGACGCGGGGCTCTGCCTCGCCCGCCACCCGCGCACGGCCGCGGGCCTCACGCGCGACCGCCGCACGCTCATCGTCGCCGTGGTCGACGGCCGCGTCGCGGGGCGCTCGGGCATGACCTGCGACGAGCTCGGCGACCTGCTCGCGGAGTTCGGCGCCCACGACGCGACCAACCTCGACGGCGGCGGGTCGAGCGCGATGTGGCTCGCGGGCCGAGGGGTGGTCAACCGCCCGAGCGACGGCAGCCTGCGCCACCCCGGCGACCACCTGGCGATCTTCGCGCGCGGGAGCGGGGCCTCGCCGCACTGCCCCGCGCCCCGCTGCGCGCCGCGCTGCGACGGCACCGTGCTCACGAGCGACGACTGCGGCCGCGGCGACTGCGCGGCCTTCGGCGCGCGCTGCGTGAGCGACGCGCTCGGCGCGCGCTGCGCGTTCGCGTTCTGCCCCGACACGGGCGAGCGCGACGTGTGCTGGGGCGGCTCGCACGTGGGCCACTGCGTCAACGGCGCGCTCACGTCGCAGGGCGACTGCGCGGCGTACGGCGCGCGCTGCGTGGCCGAGGGCGCGACGGCGCGCTGCGTGTTCGGCAACTGCCCCGCCACGGGCACGCGGCGCACCTGCCTCGACGAGCGCCACATCGTGACGTGCACCCACGGCGCCCCGTCGGACCTCGGCGACTGCGGCGCCTTCGGCTCGCGCTGCGTCGACGACGCGCTCGGGGCGCGCTGCGTGTTCGCGTTCTGCCCTCCCACGGGCGAGACGGACGTCTGCTGGCTGCGCACGCACGTGGGCCACTGCGTCAACGGCGCGCTCACCTCGCAGGGCGACTGCGCGGCCTACGCGGCGTTCTGCTCGACGGCGGGCGGGCGACCCGCGCGCTGCGTGTCGGCCTTCTGCGCGCCCGACGAGAACACGCCCCCGCGCGCCTCGCGGAGCTGCTGGCTCGAGCCCGCCCGCATCGCCGTGTGCGACTCCAACGGGGGCTTCGCGCTCGAAGACTGCCCCGCGGGCCAGCAGTGCGCGGTGGCGGGCGGCGTGCGGTGCATCCCCGCGGTGTGCCCGGCGAGCGGCGAGTCGACGGCCTGCGTCGACGGGCGCTGGCTGGGGCAGTGCCGCGGCGGCACCGTCGCCGAGTCCACCGACTGCCAGCGCTTCGGCGGCCGCTGCGTGACCATCGCGAGCGGCGCCGCGTGCGAGACGACCGACGCGGGCGTGACCGACGCTGGCGCGCGTGACGCGGGCGTGAGCGACGTGGTCGCGCGCGACGTGGCGGTCGTGCGCGACGCGGTCGACGACGCGGTCGACGACGCGGAGGCCTCTGGCGACGTGGGCGACCTGCGCGTGGTGCCCGACGGCGGCTGCGGGTGCCGCGCGACGTCGTCGCGGTCGCGCGCGGGCGCGTGGGCGCTGGCGCTGGCGGTCGTGGCGCTTCGGCGGCGGCGCGTCACCCCTTTCTCTCTGCCTCGTCGCGCGAGATGAACCCGTCGTGGTCCGCGTCGAGCGCGCGCAGGATGCCCTCGACGATCAGCGGCACGGCGGGCTCGTGCGTCGCCCGCGCGATGGCCGCGCGCAGCTCGTCGGCCGACACCTGCATGTCGTGGTCGGTGTCGATGTCTTCGAAGTGACCGATGCTCCGCCAGAGCGCGAGCGAGAAGGCCTCGACCAGGATGAGCTTCAGCTCGCGCCCGGAGTCACGCGGCGGCACGCGGCCGGGGTTCTCTCGCGCGAAGCGCACGAGGGGCTCGATGCCGTCCATGCCGTCGAAGAGCACGCGCACGGTCGCCACGCAGTACTCGCGCGCGGGGTCGAGCGGGGCGCCGCCCACGGCCGTCACGACGTGGTGCGCGTCGACGGCCACGCCGTCGTCGACCTGGAGGAAGCCCGGCGAGGGGTCGGGCGCGCGCCGCCGCGACGCGGCCACGGCCTCGCGCAGCACGTGGCCCGGCATCGAGACCGTCACCACCTCGTTGGCGAAGGGCAGCTCGGCCTCGAGGTCTCCGTAGGTGAACGCGCGCTCGTAGTCGCGCCCCGCGCGGATGCCGCCGCCGTTGATGACGCACGCGTCGGCCGAGAGCACGTCGCGCACGCGCGAGGCGAACAGCGCGCCGAGCGAGGTCTGCCGCGCGCGCGAGCCCGCGCTCGAGAGCGACTGGCCGGGCGCGAGGCGCAGGAGCGTCGCGGCCTGAAGGGCCTTGACCGGGCGCTCGCACGCGTCGACGAGGGCGCGCAGCGCCGGGTCGTCGGCGTAGTCGCGCACGGGCTCGAGGCGCACGGTGATCGACGGCACGTCGGCCACGCCCGCGGGCGGCGCGTCGGCGGGCCACGCGAGGTCGACGACGGCGGCGTACTGGGCCTCGGTGCCGGCCTTCACGATCCACGCGGAGCCGAGCTGCTCGACGTGGGCCACGTGCTCGTGGCCTCCGACGACGAGGGGCACGGGCGGATCGCCCTGCGCGAGCGCGAGGGCCTGGTCGCGCTCGAGCGACTGGTGGGTGAGCGCGACGACGCACGCGCAGCCGTGGTCGCGCACGAGCCCGCGCCCCGCGTCGAGCGCGGCGGCGTTGGCGGGGAGGATGGCGCTGCCGCCGAAGGGCCCCGGGCGGTAGAGCGTGGCGTCTTCGGTGACGACGCCCACGAGGCCCACGCGCACGGCGCGGGTGCCCTCGCCCTTCACCTCGACCACCTGCGCGGCGGGGAGCGCGGGCTCGTAGCCCGGCACGTTGGTGTTGAGCCAGGTGCCCCGGAACTGCCGCACGCGCGCGGCGAGGGCCTCGGGGGGAACGTCCTGCTCGTGGTTGCCGAAGCACACGTGGGTGATGGGGATGGCGTTGAGGCACTCGACCATGCCGAGGCCGCGGTCGAGGCTCGAGAGCAGGCTCGGCGCGACGAAGTCGCCCGCGAGCGTGGTGAGGAACGCGTCGGCGGGGTCGCTCTCGCGGTGGTGTTGCACGAGCGTGCGCAGCCGCGGGAGGTTGTCGAGCTGGTAGACGTCGTTCACGCAGACGAGGCGGAGCGTGGGGCCGCGCATGGCGCGCGAGTGTGCACCGCGCGGGCGCCGGTGCGAAGTCAGTCGTAGCGCTCGGTGTGGACGCGCTCGCGGGTGAAGCCGAGGTCTTCCTTCAAGACCCTGCGAACCTCTTTGATCATCGGGCTGAGGCCGCACACGTAGACGTCGCAGTCTCCGCCGAGGTCGCGCACGAGCTCGGGCACGTGCGACTGCACGTAGCCCGCGCGCCCGGCGTGCCCCTCGGCGGGCCGTGAGAGCGTGGGCTCGAAGCGAAAGCCCCGGCGCTCGCGCGCCATCGCGCGGAACTCGTCGGCGTAGAGCACGTCGCCCTCGTGGCGCACGCCGAAGAGCAGGGTGAAGGGCGCGCCCACCCCGCGCGCGAAGGCCCCCTGGAGCATCGCCCGCATGGGCGCGACCCCGGTGCCCGTGGCGACCATGAGCACGGGCCGCGGCACCTCGTCGGGCAGGGTGAAGAAGCCCGTGGCCTCGGTCATGTGCAGCGTCACGCCGGGCTCGGCCTCGTGGAGCCACGTGCTGCCGGGGCCGTTCTCGACGCGCGTGACGGCGATGTCGATGCGGTTGTCTCCGCGCGGCGCCGAGGCGATGGAGTACGACCGCGCGAGGGCGGTGCCGTCGGGCCGCGGGATGCGCAGCGAGACCCACTGGCCGGGGGTGAAATGAAAATCGTGGCCGGGGTCGAAGGTGAGCTCGCGCACGTCGCGGGAGAGCATCCGTGCGGCCACGAGCCGGGCGTGTCGCTGGGTCATCGACGGGGTGTGTAGGGCCTCGCGGAGGCGGCGGTCAGGGGACGTTGAAGAACGCGTCGGCCCAGGTGTCGGGCAGCTTGCGGGCCTCGGCGATGCGCCCGAGGCGGGCGTAGAGGCTGTTGAGGGTGCTCTCGGCGGTCTCGTGCCACGCCTCGACGCGGGCCATGTGGCGCCCGAGGTCGGCGAGGGCGTCGGAGCGCGCGGCGAGGGCGCCGTTGCCCAGCTTGAGGCCCGCGCGCAGGGGCTCGAGGTGCGCGCGGAGCTTGCCGGGCAGGTCTTCGCCCGTCTGGTCGAGCGCGTGGACGATGAGCGTGACCTCGGGCACCTCGGTGTCGAGGCCCATGGCGATCACGTCCTCGTGGGGCTCGGCGAAGAAGCGCTTGTAGAGCTCGCTCTCGACGTTGCCGTCTACCAGCGCGACGAGGTCGCCCGCGAAGGCCCCGAGCGAGGCGTCGAGGTTCGCGTCGGCGACGCGCACGTGGGCCGTCGCGCGGATCACCTCGCGCTCGAGGCGCCGGCCCTCGGCCTCGATGTTCTCCCAGTCGTCGAGCACCGCGGCCGCGCGGGTCGAGAGCTTCACCAGCTCGGCGTCGGCGGGCACGGCGGCGAGCGCCTCGACGGTGAACGCGACGTGGTCGGCGGTGACATCGTGGTGTGCGTGTCCTCGGGTCATGGGCGTCGTCTCCTCCCTGCGGTTCCGTGGAGCGGTGGCGCTCCAGCGGGGACGGGACGGTACCCGAGGACCGATCAGAAGCGAACCAGGATCGTCTGGCCCGCGGGCACGACGGCCGTCTGGTGGGCGGTGTCACCCCCGCGGGCGCAGTCGACGCGGTGCGAGCCCGCGCTCACGGGGTGGCGCATCACGGGCGCGGGGCCGATGCGCTGCCCGTCGACCGAGACCACGCAGCCGATGCCGCCGACGGTGAGGTAGGTGTTGGCGGCGGGGGCGGCGGGCGCGGCGGGGGCTTCGTGGTGCGCGGGCGCGTGCGCGGCGGCGGGCGGGGCGACGGCCTGCGGGTTGGTGGGCTGCGTCG
>JBDHVF010000168.1:0-12067 GCA_039809605.1 Polyangiales bacterium
GACCCGCGCCCCCTGGAGCGCGGGCCTCGCCGCGCTCGCGGCGGCGGCGGGCGCGTCGGCCCAGGGGCCCATTCACACGTTGACCTTCGCGTGGGCCCGCGGAGAGGGCGCCGACCGCTGCCCCACGCAGGCCGAGATGATGGCCTCGGTGCGCGAGCGGCTGGGCCGGGACCCCTTCTCGCTCCTCGCGTCGGTGAGCGCCGAGGCGAGCGTCGAGCGCGCGGGCGACCGGTGGCGCGCGCGGCTCATCGTGCGCGACGAGCGCGGCGCGCCCGTGCTGCGCCGCGACCTCGAAGACGCCTCGGAGGGATGCTCCACCATCGCGAGCGCCGTGGTGGTGAGCGTGACGCTCGCGCTCGCGCCGCCCCCGCCGCGTCCCCCCGCGGTCGACGTCGAGCGCGCGCCGCCCGTGCGGTTGACGCCGCCCCCGCCCCCTCCTCCTCCGCCGCGGGATCGCGCGCGCACGAGCCTCAACGCCGAGGCCCTGTGGGGGCCGCTGCCGTCGGTCTCGTGGGGCGTGGTGTGGCGCCTCGACGCGCCCCTCTCGCGGCGGTTCACGGTCTTCGGCGCGGCGGCGCTCGAGCCCGAGCGGCGCATGCCCGGAGACGATCGCTTCGCGTTCGGCATGACGCGGGGGTCGCTCGGCGTCTGCGCGCGGGCGCACCCCTCGCGCCGCTTCGAGCTCGACGTGTGCGCGGGCGCCGCGGTGATGCTCGTGCACGTGGTGACCTTCGGTCCGGCGCCGCTCGAGCCGGGCAACTACCCCTCGCTCGGGCTGCTGCTCGAAGGGCACGCCGTCGCGAGGCTCGTCGGCCCGCTCTTCGTCGACCTCGGCGCCTCGACGTCGGTGGTGATGCCCGCGTGGGATTTCGTGGTGAGAGGCGCGACGGACGTGAGCGTCTTCTCACAGTCCTCCGCGTCGCTCTCGGGGAGCCTCGGGGTCGGGCTCGAATTCTGATCGCGCGGCGACGATTCTCTGAAGCGTCGCGACGGGAGCCCGCAATCGGTGGTCAGAAGGGCGTCGTCGACCGCCGCGGGCGGGTGCTACGAACCAGACGACGCCGCTTCGAAGGGAGCGGTGAAGGGTCATGAACCTGCGTCGTCGTGGTGTGTCTCTCTCGTTCGGTCTCGGCGCCGCGTGCGCCATGCTCTCGGGCTGCCTCGTGCAGGTCGTCCCCGTCGCGCAGGGCGGCGACGCGGGCGTGAGCGACGCGATGCCGAGCGTCGACGGCGCGGTCCTCGACGCGCTGCCCGTCGATCGCGCGACCCCGCCGCCCGACGCGGTGATGCCCCCGCCCGACGCGGTGACGCCCCCGCCCGACGTGGTGATGCCTCCGACCGACACGGGGCCGGGCGACCCCTCGCAGGGCGCGGGCAGCGTCGACCTGCTCGTCGTGGTCGACGACTCGAACTCGATGGTGCGCGGCCAGCAGTACCTCGACTCGTACCTCGGGCAGACCGTCGGGTCGCTGCTCCAGCGGTACGGCGTGCGCGACGTGCGCATCGGCGTCGTGTCGACGGACCTCGGCACGCCCGGCGCGATGGTGCCGAGCTGCGTGGGCGAGCGCGGCGACGACGGGCTGCTCAACCCGCGCGCCCGCGGCCCCGCGACGATGTTTCGCATGCTGCCGCCGCCGACGAGCCCCTGCGACGAGGTGATCGCCGCGCAGCCCTTCGTCACCGTGAGCGCCGCCGACGACCCGATGACGCCGTACTGGAAGTCCACGTGTCAGACGCGCCTCGGCATCGGCGGCTGCGGGCTGGAGCAGCAGCTCGAGGCCGCGCGGCGCGCGCTGGTGGAGCAGGGCGCCGCGGGCCGACCGAACGCGGGCTTTCTGCGCCGCGACGCGACGCTGGCGATCCTGGTGCTCTCCGACGAGGAGGACGGCTCGGTGCGCGACTGCCGCTACCACGACGGCGTCGGGGCGTGCAGCGACGCGACGGACGTCTTCCAGGCGCCCTCGACGCGCTGGGCGTCGCCCGACCTGAACCGCCGCTTCTACGACTACGAGCCCGGCGGCGCGCAGGACCCCACCTGGCCCGTCGACCGCTACGTCGACCCGGCGCGACCCACGCGCGGCTTCCTCGGGCTCAAGCCCGGCCACCCCGAGCGCGTGGTCTTCGGCGCCATCACGGGCGTTCCCATCGCGGTGCCCCGCGCGGCCGACGGGGGCACCGACTGGGACGCGCTCCTCGGCCCGTCGGCGCCGGGCCGCACCGACGACTTCGACGCCCGCGACGCGACGCGCGCGTTCACCGACCCGATGAACCCCACGGGCGCCCTCTCGATGCGCCAGCACGACGCCGACCCGATGTGCCCGACGCGCCTCGTGCCCGCGTGCAGGCTCCACGACTCGCGGCCCTCGATGACCTGCGACGTGGCCTCACAGCCCTTCGCGTGGAGGGCCCGGCGCATCGCCGAGGTCGCCCGGCGCTTCGACCGCTCGGCGCTCTGCAACGGCATGCCGTGCGGCAACGGCATGGTCGCCTCCATCTGCGGCGACAACGACGGGTCGCCCTTCGAACGCTTCGCCGCGATGGTCGCGCGCCGCGTCGCGCGCTGACCCCGCGCCCCCCCCTTGTCGAGCGCCCGGTGTGTTGCTAACCCTCCGCGCCCGACACCTCAGGGAGGGACCTCGATGCACACCCGACACTTCGCTCGCACCTTCGCGCTCGCCATCGCGCTCCACGGCGGCGCGTCGTTCGCCCAGAACGCGCCTCGCCCCGCGGCGCAGCCCTCGGCCGAGGCGCTCTGCACGCAAGGCGACGAGGAGCAGCACGACGGCGACCTCACCGCCGCGCGCACGCACCTCGAGCAGGGCCTCGCGCGACTCGGTACGGCCGACACGCCCGCCGCGCGGCGCACCCGGCTGCGCTGCAGCGCGATCCTCTCGACGGTGCTCGAGTCGCAGGGCGACCGCGCGGCCGCGTGGACGCGCGCGCTCGAGGGATGGCGCGCGGCGCGGACGCTCCCCGCATCGGCGTGGGCCGGCTACGAGCCGTCGTACTTCGAGTTCGCGCGGCGCATCTGGAGCGGCCCCCGCTGCGCGGCCTCGCTCGACGACGCCGCGACCGAAGAGGCCGAGGTCACGGTGCTCCAGTCTCTCGCGCGCGGCGACTCGCCGGGCACGCGCGAGTGCCTCGCGGCGATTCGCGCGCGCCTCGCGCAGGCGCACCGGGGCACGTGCCGCGCGCTCGACGCGCCGCCCGCCGAGACGCCCGCGTTCACGCCCTCGGAGCGCTCGTGGACGGCGATCGACCCGCAGACGGGCGTGCGCGCCGACGGCGGCACCGTGCTCGTCGCGCGCGTCGAGGGCTCGCGCACGCGCTACGTCTCGTGCGAAACGACCCTCTCCGAGGCGCAGGTCACGCCGTCGGGCCGCTGGGTCGTGCCCGGCGCGGTGCTCGCGGTGACGGCGCGCATCCTCCCCTGCGGCGAAGACACCCCCGCCGCGCGCTGCCCCGCCGAGACGCTCGCGTGGATGCTCGACGGGTCGGGCAGGCTCCTCGGGATGTACGCGCTCCGGCGCTCGCCGCTCGTCGACCGCGGCCCGCTCGCGCTGCCCTTCGGGGCGGTGACCTCGGCCGCGCCCTTCAGCGCCGAGGGCAACGCGGTGCGCGTGGGCACGCGGCGCCTCGCGGTGTCGCAGGGCGCGCTCGTCGCCGCGCCGTGACATCGACGATGAACGCCCTGACGAGCGCCCTCGCGCGCTGGGCGATCGCGGCCGCGGTCGCGTCGTGCGGCGGCGCGCGGCGCGGCGGTCCGCAGTGCGTCTCGCGCGCCGAGCTCCACTGCCTGACGCCCGTGGAGTGCGCCGTCGACCGCGCGCTCGGGTGCGAGGTGTGCCGCTGCTCCGACGTGCCCTACACGCCCGTGGGCGCGCCCGGCAGCCCGATCCGCTGACGCCTGCTCGCCGTTGCTCAGCGGCCGTTGCCCACGTCGAGCAACGCTTGCTCGCGACGCGGCCCGTCTCGCCGAAGACCCTTGGTTTCAAGCGATTTTTACGTGGCCCCTCGCTTGCGAAGGCCGTCACGCCCGGCGCGAAGGCCGGGCCCTGACGACCAACTTCCATCCGAGAGAGAGACCACCATGAAGAACGTTCTCCGTCGCGTGTCGCCCGTTCGTGGGATCGTCGCCGCGGGCGCGCTGCTCGCGCTCGCGAGCGGCTGCGTGGGCGCCGCGGACGACCCGTCGACGGGCGCGGCCTCGCAGGCCGCCACGACGCTCCACACCGCGCGGGTCGGCACCGCGTACCGCTACTCGGTCAACGGCGCGGGCTTCTACTGGGAGATCTACCGCAGCCCGAACAAGGCGCAGGTCGCGTACCGCAACGAGCGCGCCGACGGGAGCTGGGCGATGAACGGCACGATCAACCGCTGGTCGCGCTGCCCCGCGGCCAACGAGTCGGTGCAGGTGATCAACGCCAGCGGCTACAGCCAGCTCTGCACGCACGTGTGCCTGCCCGACGGCCGCGAGGAGCTGCACTGCCCGAGCAGCCAGATCGAGCTCTCGCGCGTGACCGAGATGAGCACCACCATCGACACGGGCGCCGCGCCGCGCGCCCCCGCGGGCACGCGCTCCACCTGCGACCGCAGGATCGGCTGCCTCGACTACACGTCGTGCATGTCGTGCTGCGGCTCGAGCGCGATGCGCGACGACGGCATCATCGACCCCATCGAGGCCACGGGCTGCGAGATCGCGTGCACCTTCGCGGGCGGAGAGGTCGGCACGCCCGCGTGCGGCGACCCGTACCCCCCCACGGGCGAGGGAGGCATGGACGAGGTCAGCACCTGCATGCCCATGGCGGGCTACCCCACCTGGTGCGACTACGCGTTCTGATCGGCGCGTCGGGGGTGCGCGGTGACGCGCGGCGACTGCGGCCCAGAGCCCGCTCAGGGGCGCACGCTGCGCCACGCGGCGTCGCCGCCGTCGAACTGCTGGAGCCACGTCGAGAGGCGCGTGCCGTCTCCCGCCGTGAGGGTCGAGGCGCCCGTCCAGAGCACGTGCTGGCTGCCCGCGACGAAGAAGTACTTCGCGTTGGGGGCGGGGTCGAAGCGCGTGGTCGCCAGCGCGTAGAGCTGCATCTCGAACTGCGGGCCGCTGATCACGTAGTAGCCGCTGATGGTGCGGTCCTGCGTGTACGAGAGCAGCGCGAAGCGCGCGGGCGCGGGGAAGCGCCGCGCGTAGTAGGGCACGATCGCGCCGAGCTCGGTCGCGCACTCGGCGCAGCCCGCGGGGAGGTGCAGGTCCCACGCGGCGCGCCACGCGCTCCAGAACCCGGGCGAGGGCTGCAGGGGAGGGCCCGAGTCGTCGAGCATGTCGACGCGCGCGCGCGGAAAGGCTTCGGCGATGTGCTCCCAGTTGATCGCGGCGCCGTAGCCGCCCGCGCTCGAGCCCGTGACCAGCACCCTGTCGGCCATGGGAAAGGTCGCCACGAGCCTGCGCAGGTAGGCCGTGACGTTCCGGTAGCCCACGTGCGAGGTCTGCCGGTCGACGCCGCCCACGGTGTACGTCGCGACGCGGTCGCCGCCGTGGATGTCGCCCGTGCAGTACGGCACGAACACGTAGCTCGCGTCGCGCCAGGGGTTGTCGGTGTTCGTTCGGTCGAAGGGGAAGAAGCGCGCGAACTGCCCGCTCTCGGCCCTGAAGTTCGCCTCGCCGTACCCGCCGTCGATGTTCGAAGCCGTGTGCAGCGTGTAGCAGGTGAGCGCGTCCCAGCACGCGCCGCCGCCGTTGAAGAAGATCACCACGCGGCGGCTACGGCTCGTGAGGTTCACGCCGATGCCCGTGGGAGTTCCGTCGGCGCACGCCGAGTCCGCGAAGGGCACCCACGTCCACTGGTCCTCGGGCGCGGTGATGGGCGCGCCCGGCGGCCCCGCGTCGGGCGGCGCGGGCGCGTCGTAGACCGCCGCGTCCTCGGCGTCCGCGGGCGGTGCGGCGTCCGGCGGGGCGGCGCCATCCTCGGGGGCCGCGTCGCGAACGTCGGCGGCGGGCGCAGCGTCGGCGGTCGCGGCGTCGGTGGTGCCGGTGTTGCCCGCGCCCTCGCTGCATGCGGCGAGGAGCATCACGAGCGCGAAGGAAGCGTCGCGTGTGCGCATGGCGCGCGATGATATCAGCGGGGGTCGGCCGTGACGCCAGCACGGCGCGCGGACGCTCACCGGCACGCGTCGCGGCCCGTCGGGAACGCGCTTCGATACGCGATGAGCGTCTGCACGCAGAGGTGCTGCCCCGTCGAGTACGTGGGGTAGCCCGTGTCGGCCGTGTTGCCGCCCGAGAGCCCGACGATGTAGCCCGCGGGGTACACGCGCCCCACCGTGGTCGCGTACTGGTTCTGCGGGCGCAGGTGCAGGAAGCGAAATCGCGCGCCGGTCACCATGTCGGTGAACTCGGGCATGTAGCCCCAGCCGTACACGCCGTGGCGGTCGAGGCGAGCGTTGTGGCGAAGCTGCACGCGCGTGCCCGCGACCACGTTGAGGTCGGTGTCGACCCAGCCCGACGAGACGTGCTGGTAGGTGAGCGACGAGTTCCACCACTGGAGGCTCGCGCAGTCGAGCGTGCCCGGCGGGGGCGGCGGCCCGTTGCACACGTCGTCGACGCCCGTGGGCCTCGCGCTGCACCCGTTGCCCATGCACGACTGCTCGATCCACGCGCCGCCCTGGCAGCGACCGAGGTTGCCCGAGGGGAGGCAGTTCCACACGGTGAAGCCGGCCATCGAGCCGCACGAGCACACGGCGCCGCCCGCCGCGGCGACGCAGCCCGACGCGCAGCGCACCGTCTCGGTCGTGCCGCTCACGCAGCGCTGCCGCGCGGCGCGATCCGACGTGCAGGTCCACACGTCGGACTGGCCCGACGCCGAGCCCGTGCACCGCGGCACCATCGGCGTGTCGGGAGGCGGAGGGGGCGCGTCGCGAGGCGCCGCGTCGGCCTGAACGTCGCGCGGCGCGACGTCGAGCGGCGCATCGGGCGCGGCGTCGGAGGCCGCGTCGAGTGACACGTCGGGGCCGGTCACCACGACGTCATCGTCGCGCGAGCTGTCGTCGTCGGAGGCGTCGGGCGCCAGCGCGTCGCCCGCGACGTCGGCCATCGGATCGGGCGTCTCGGCGTCGACGGGAGCGCCCCACTCGCCGAGCTCGCCCGCGCAGCCGGAGACGCACACGAGCGCGAGGGCCAGGGTCGTACGGCTCATAGGCGCCTCGGGGTGCGATGCATGGGCACCATCAGACCTCGCGAACGCCAGATGAATCAAGACCCCGCAGGCGAAGATGGTCGCCGGGGCTGCGCTGACCAGCCCGTGTCGGGTCAGCGCTGCGCGCTCAACACCCCGGCGTCGTCGAGGAGCCTCCGCACGTCGACGTCGGGCGGCGCGTCGGGGCCCTCGTCGAGCGACGTGGCGACGCCGTAGCGCCGGTCGATCTGGTTGCGCAGGCGGCGCTCGGACTCGTACCACCCGCGCTTGTCGCCGTCGTCGGCGCAGGCCGCGAGCTCGGCCGAACCCCGCGCCGCGCCCCATCGCAGCTCGGGGCAGTGGTAGGGGTCGAACGAGAGCGACCAGAGCCGGTCGAGCACGTCGCCGAACGTGAGCGTGACGCGCGCGCCCGTGGAGCTCGTGTACGCGAAGCGGCACTCGTCGCGCGAGGTCTCCTCGGCCCACACCGCGCGAAGCGCCGGCAGCAGCGGCGAGCCCGCGGGCACCGCCGCCACCGCCTCGCGCAGCTCGCGGAACGAGGCCTTGAGCCTCGCGTCACGCGACGGCGTCGAGTAGAGCTCCCAGTCGCCGTCGGTGCCGTAGATGTTCCACGGCAGCGCGGCGGGGTGCTGCTGGCGCTGGATGCCCGCGCGCAGCGCGATCTCGACGGCCTCGGCGCGGTCGGCCACGTCGCGGCAGAGCGCGCGGAGCTCGTCGCGAAAGTCGGCCACGGGGTCGCGCACCACGCCCGCCTCGGTGAGCGACGCGCGCACCCACGCGTGGTAGCTCGGGCGCGGCGGGGCCACGGCCGCGTCGCCCTGCGCGGCGCCCGTCTCGGCGGTCTTCCACGCCTCCTCGCTCCACTGCGACTCGCCGTCGAAGCGGGGGAGCTCGCGGTTGCTCGCGCGCACGAGGCGGTCTCCCACGAGCGCGAGCGGGCGAAAGTTCTTGAAGCCCCCGCCGAGGCGGCGCGTGCCGACGGCGAAGGCCTCTCCGAAGCGCTTCCACGTGAGGGTGCCGTCGGGGTGGCCGTCGATGAGGTACACGGTGCCGTCGGGGCGCACCGAGGCGACCACGAGCACGTGGCCGTTGGGGTCGTAGTACGTCGTGCCCGGCACCACCGCGCGCCGGTCGATGGCCACGGGGTAGAAGTCGCCGCCCTCGACGTCCGCCGCGATGCGGTACATGCCCGAGTGCACGAGGCCCACCATCTGCACGAGCACCGCGCGCGGCGTCGCGAACTGGCGCCACGTGCGGAACCCGTCGGGGTACACGCCGACCATGTAGCGCGGGTCGCGGTTGCCGTTGGCGTTGGCTCGCCCGCCCACGCTCGCCACGAAGCCCCACGGCAGCCTGCGCTTGAACGCGAAGTACCCGCGGAGGATGTACGGCAGGTCGGCGCAGTCGACGTCGAGGCGCAGGCTCGCGTCGGCCGCGGGGTCGTAGAGCGTGTTGGCGCTCGGGTCGCGGAGGCACTCGGCGATCTGGGCGCAGCGCCGCGCCTGCACGGCCTCGCCGAGCCGGGCGACGAAGGCCGAGTATTCGCGCTCCATCGCGTCGCTCCACACGTTGACCGCGGGCCACACGACGTCGACGGGCTCGTCGAGCGACGAGCGCGACGGAGGCGGCGCGGCCGGACGCGGGGGTAGGGCCGGCACGCGAGGCGCGTCTCCCTGCGCGCGGCCCGAGGCCACCGCGCGGGCCGTGGCGAGGCGCGCGACGGGCACCGACGATCGCGCGGCGCGAAAGCTCGGCGGGGTCACCACGAAGGTCATCAGAACGGCGCAGAACGCGATGCGGAAATGCGCGGGCACGCGGCCCACCCGCCACGGCATTCGTAGGAATGGATCGCGATCGCGGCTCTCCATGCACGTCGCCACAGCACGCGGCGTGCACACGGGCGACGCGGCGGAAACGCTGCGTGATCGCGGCGTGGCCCGCGGTGACACCCGTGCGCCTGCGCCACACCGAGGCGCCCCCCGCCACAAGCGCTCGCCGTGACGGGAGAAGCGCTCATCCGCCGGTGCGCGGGCGGCGGCAGTCGCACTGGAGGCATCCGTGCTCGGTGCACGCCCCGCAGCTCTCGACGAGCCGCTCGCGCAGCGCCTCTCGGGCGCGGTGCAGTCGCACGGCGGCGTTGTTGGGCGTGACGCCCGCGGCCTCGGCGAACTCGCGCACGGTGCGTCCGCCCATCTCGACGCTCGCGAGCGCGGCGGCGTACTCGGGCTTGAGCGTGGTGATGACCTCGCCCACGCACGCGCACACGGCCCCGTGCAGCGCCGCGTCGGGCGCCTCGGGCTCGGGCTCGGGCTCGCTCGCGGCGCGTGCGAGGGCGCGCGCCTCGGCCCCGCGACGCCGCGCCCGGTCGACGAGCGCGTTGCGCAGCAGGCGGTAGAACCACGCGACGACGGACTCGCCCTCGCGCAGCGCGCCGCCCCGCTCGAGGCCGCGCATGAAGGCGTCTTGAAGGATCTCCTCGGCCACGTCGCGGCGGCCCGTGCGCCGCTCGAGAAAGGCCAGGAAGCGCTCTCGGTTCTCGAGCAGCGCGGGCATCACGTCGGCGGAGAGCGTGGTCGTGTCGGTGGGGTTCATCGTTCCTCTGGGTGAAGCGTAGTGCTTCGAACGGGGCGCGCGCCGCCCCCGATGAGACGCCCCAGAGGGCCTCGCCGGGGGCGGCGCGCGGCATCGGGTCAACCCGCGCAGCCGCAGGCGGGCGGGCACTCGCACGTCGGGCCGCACCCGCACGCGGGGCCGCAGCAGCAGCGGGACGCGGACCTCGTCGCCTCGCTCTCGGTCTTGCGGCACTCGCAGGTGCGGGCGTGGCAGGGGTTGCAGGTGCAGGGGGCCTTGGCGCGGGGGGTCGTGTCGCTCATGGTGTCTCTCCTCGAAGGGCGCCCGGTGCGTTCCGCGGCTCGTGTGCCGTCGGGTCGTGGGCGCCTTTCGATCCATGCTGACGCACGGCCTCGCGGGGCATTACACCGGTCACCCACCCGGGTCGCACACGTCGCTCAATTCATGGGAGAGCGCCTCGGCCCAGGCGTCGTGCGCCGCGGCCGAGGGGTGCAGGCCGTCGGGCGCGAACATCGCCGCGCGCCCCTGCCGCTCCATCAACGGAAAGAGGTCGACGTAGCGCGCGCCGAGCCCCGTCGCGACCTCGCGCAGGGCCGCGTTGAACGCCACGATCTGCGCGTGGATCACCGCCTGCGGGCCGAAGCGCTGCCCGGTGGGCGAGAGCGACCAGTCGGGCTGCGGCAGGGCCACGACGCGCGACGAGGGGACGCCTGCGCGGGCGAGCGCTTCGAAGATGCGCCCGACCTGCGCGCGGTAGTCGTCGAGTGTGCGGCCGCGCACGATGTCGTTGGCGCCGACGGCCAGCGTGACGAACGTCGGCGCGAAGGGCCGCACCGCGGGGAGCTCGACGTCGAGCAGCTCCTGCGTCGAGAAGCCGTTGACCGCGGGGTTGCCGAGTGTGACCGCGCATCGCCCCGACCAGCGCGCGACGAGGCGCGACGGGAACGCCTCGTCGGGCGACGACCCGGTGCCGATCGTGAACGAGTCGCCGAGTGACATGTACCGAACGGCCGCGCGCGCGTCGGGCGCGCTCGCGCGTGGCGCCGCGGGGGCGCGCTCGCAGTGAAGACCGAGCAGCGAGCAGGCGAGCAGCGACGCGAGGCGGAGCGACGACATGGCGGCCCGAGACTACGCCGTCGACGCGCCGCGCCGATTTGCGCCGCGAGCCGATGCGGTATCGTGGCCGCGCTCGTGCGAACCCTTCACATCGCGTACGCCACCCCGCTGCTCGCCGCGATGGCCTTGCGCCCGCGCGGCGCGCGCGCCGACGACGTGGCCGCGACGCTCGCGTGGGTTCGCGGCGAAGGCGCCGAGGCGTGCGGCGACGCGGACGCGTTCCGGCGCGCGATCACGCGGCACCTCGGGCGCGACGTGTTCGTGAGCGGCGCGCCCGTGTCGGTCGAGGCCACCGTCGCGCGCGACGACGGTCGCTGGGCGGGGCGCATGTTCGTGCGCGGGGCCGACGGCGCGCTGCTCGGCGAGCGAAGGCTCACGTCGACCGACGCCCGCTGCGAGCCCCTGCGCGACGCGCTCGCGTTCTCGATCGCCGTCACCCTCGACGCCGACGCCGCGCTGCGCCCGCCCACGGAGACCGTCGCCGCCCCGCCACCGCCACCACCGCCACCGCCACCGCCACCGCCACGCGTCGCCTTGACGTGCCCGGTGTGTGCGCCTCCGCCCCGTGCCGCGCCCTCGCCGCCCGCACGCTGGGAGGCGTCGGGCGGCGCTCGCTTCGGCCTCGCGACGGGCGTGCTGCCCGACGTCGCGTGGGGCGTTTCGATCGAGGGCGAGCTGCGGCCGCCGCATTGGCCGCGCTTCACCGTGTCATTGGGCTACTGGCCCGAGGTGCTCGCCCCGGTCGCGGTCGGCCAGGCGGCGGTGAAGCTCGCGACCGTCTCGCTCGGCGTGTGCCCGCTCGCGTGGCGGCGCGGAGCGTTCGAAGCGGGCCTGTGCGCGGGGGGCACGCTGGGCATCCTCACCGCGGTGGGTCACGAGCTCACGTGGAGCAACACCGCCGACGGGCTCTACGCCTCGGTCGACCTCGGCGCGCGGGTGCGGTGGTCCCCGTCGCTCTTGTACCTCGAGCTCGCGGGCGAGGCCGCGCTGGCGCTGCGGCGAGACCGGCTCGACGTCGCGAGGGTGGGCGAGGTGTACAGCCCGCCGCTCGTGGGGGTCCGCGCCTTTCTTGGCGCCGGGGTGCATTTCGAGTGACGGACGCGCCGTGACCGCCCCACCGGCCATGCGTCTAACTTCGCCACCCCTGCGCGGCCGTTCGGGGGTGGCGCCGCGGATCATGCAGCCCGCCGTCG
>JBDHVF010000169.1:0-12052 GCA_039809605.1 Polyangiales bacterium
CCAGGGCGCGCTTGAACCCGAGCTTCAGGGCCTCTTCGAGGCGCGGCGTGGCGCGGGGCACGGCGCGCACCTCGCCCGCGAGCCCGATCTCGCCGAAGACCACGAGGTCGGCAGGGAGGCTCAGCTCCACCACGCTCGACGCGATGGCGCAGGCGACGGCGAGGTCCGACGCGGGCTCGTCGATCGAGGCGCCGCCGGCCACCGACACGAACACGTCGCGGTCGCGCACCGCGAGGCCCGCGCGCTGCGCGAGCGCCGCCGCCAGGATCGCGAGGCGCGTCGGGTCGATGCCCGTCGCCACGCGCCGCGGCGAGGGCATGGCGCTCGGGGTCACCAGGGCCTGCACCTCGAGCAGCAGCGGCCGCGCGCCGTCGGCCGACGAGACCACCACGGAGCCCGGCACGTCCTTGGGGCGCTCGGCGAGAAAGAGCGACGAGGGGTCACTCACCTCGCGCAGGCCGTCGCGCGACATCTCCATCACGGCGAGCTCGCCCGACGCGCCGAAGCGGTTCTTCACCGTGCGCAGGATGCGCGGCCCCCCGCTGCGCTGCCCGTCGAACGACAGCACCACGTCGACCAGGTGCTCGAGCACCTTCGGGCCCGCGAGCGAGCCGTCTTTGGTCACGTGCCCGATGAGGATCATCGTGCGCGACTGCTGCTTGGCGATGGTGACGAGGCGCGACGTGACCTCGCGGAGCTGCGAGACGCTGCCCGCGGCGCTCTCGAGGTCGCTCACCCGCATGGTCTGCACCGAGTCGATGGCGATCACCGCGGGGTCGTGCTGCGCGATGGCCGCCTCGACGTCTTCGAGCTCGCCCGAGGCCACGAGGCGCAGCGCGTCGCCCTCGGCCACGCCGAGCAGGCGCGCGCGGCCGGCGACCTGCGCGGCCGACTCCTCGCCGCTCGCGTAGAGCACGCCGCCGCGGTGGCGGGCGCTCTTCGTGAGCTGCGCCACGAGCTGGAGCATCAGCGTGCTCTTGCCCACGCCGGGCTCTCCGCCCACGAGCACCACGCTGCCCTCGACGAGCCCCCCGCCGAGCACGCGGTCGACCTCGGGCATGCCCGTGGGCGTGCGCGCCGACTCGTCTCGAAGGGCCTCGGTGAGCGCCACGGCCTGCGAGCCCGTGCGGCTCACGGCGATGTTGCGCGAGCCCTTGCCGCCGCGCGGCGCGCGCTCCTCGACGAGGGTGTTCCACCCGTTGCAGCCGCGGCATTTCCCCTCCCACTTGGCGTAGTTGGCGCCGCAGCCCTGGCAGACGTAGGTCGTGTCCTTCACGCGCGGGTACGTATCACCTGCCCCGCATGCACGCATATGCGCACGCGGGGCCGATGGACGTAGGCCGTCACCGCACCTTGCTCAGCCGGCCCTTGCGCGCGTCGTAGACCACCACGCCGAGCGAGCCGAGGAAGCCCACGAACGCGCCGAGCGCGCCGCCGATCCACGCGGCGTAGGGGGCGAGGGTGTCGACGAGCCACTCGAACACCGGCCGCGGGATGAACCACGGGGGCGACACCCGGTGCAGGAGCCACCAGAGCGCGCCCGCGCCCACGGCCGCGAGCGAGGCCATGAGCAGCGAGCACTTGAAGAGGGTGTAGAGCCAGCCCCGGCGCCAGGTGGGTCGCGGGTCGCGCGGTTCGTTCTCCATGGTGGCGGAGACGATAGCGCCGGGGGGGGGTGAGGGCGAGGGCTACGCCTTGACGTCGCCGCGGGCGAAGATCGACGAGACGAAGTCGAGCACGTTCTTCGAGCAGATCTCGCAGTAGCCGTAGTTGCGGATCATGCGGGTCTTCACGGCGTCGATCTTCTCCTGCGTGTCGCGGTCGACGACGTTGGAGACCACCGAGGTGAACTTGATGGTGTCCTTCTTGTCTTCGAAGAGCTTGAGCTCGAGCGCGCGGCGCAGGCGGTCGTTGGTGTCGTAGTTGAACTTCTTGCCCTCGAGCGCCAGGGCGCCGATGAAGTTCATGATCTCGCGGCGGAAGTCGTCCTTGCGAGACTCGGCGATGTCGATCTTCTCCTCGATGGAGCGCATGAGGCGCTCGTCGGGCTCCTCGTCGCGGCCCGTGTAGCGGTTCTTGACCTTCTCCTTGAGGGTGTGGGCGCGCACGTTGTCGACGTAGTTGGCGGCCAGCTTCGCGATCTCGCCCTCGTCGGCGCTGATGGCGCGCTGCACCTCGTTCTTGACCACGTCCTCGTACTCGCGCTTCACCACCGAGATGAGGTCGGCGTAGCGCTTGCGCTGCTCGTCGCTGGTGATGAGCGAGTGCGCCCGCAGGCCCTTCTCGAGCTCGTTCATCACCATGAAGGGGTTGAGGCAGCCCTCCTCGTCACGCACGAGCGCGTTCGAGATCTTGTCCTGCACGTACCGCGGCGAGATGCCGTCCATGCCCTCGCGGCGCGAGTCCTTGCGCAGCTCCTTGACGGTGTCCTGGGTGTACCCAGGCAGCACCTTGCCGTCGTAGAGCTTGAGCTTCTGGAGCAGCGTGAGGTTGTGCTTCTTCGGGTCCTCGAGGCGCGTGAGCACGGCCCACATCGCGGCCATCTCGAGGGTGTGGGGCGCCACGTGCTTGCCGCGCACCTTGCCCTGCGAGAAGTCCTTCTCGTAGATGCGCACCTCCTCCGAGAGCCGGGTGATGTACGGCACGTCGATCTTGATGGTGCGGTCGCGAAGGGCCTCCATGAACTCGTTGGCGAGGAGCTTCTTGTACTCGGCCTCGTTGGTGTGGCCGAGGATCACCTCGTCGATGTCGGTCTGCGCGAACTTCTTGGGCTTGATGCGGTGCTCCTGAGACGCCCCGAGGAGGTCGTAGAGGAAGGCCACGTCGAGCTTGAGCACCTCGACGAACTCCACGATGCCGCGGTTGGCGATGTTGAACTCGCCGTCGAAGTTGAAGGCCCTCGGGTCCGAGTCCGACCCGTACTCGGCGATCTTGCGGTAGTTGATGTCGCCCGTGAGCTCGGTGGAGTCCTGGTTCTTCTCGTCCTTGGGCTGAAAGGTGCCGACGCCCACGCGGTCCTTCTCCGAGAGGAGGATGCGGCGCACGCGGACGTGGTTCGAGATCATGCGCGACCAGTCGCCCTTGTAGCGCTCGAGCAGGTTCTTGAAGATGAACCTGCACGCCGGGTCGAGGTCGCCGTCGACGCGCACCTGAAAGCGGTCGTTGCCCAGGGCGAGCTCGCGCACCGCGCGGTCGCGCCACTCGAGGGGAATGAGCCGCAGCGGCTCCTCGTGCATGGGGCAGGGGAAGAGCCCGTTGGTGCCGTTGCTGTGCTCGGTCTTCTCGGGCACGAGCCCGGTGCCCTCGAGGTTCGTCCAGTGGAAGGTGTAGAGGGCCCCGTCGGGCGTGCGGGAGTAGTCTTCGATGCCCTTCTTGAGAAGCCTCGCGATGGTGCTCTTCGACGAGCCCACGGGGCCGTGCAGCAGCACCACGCGGCGCTCGGGGCCGTAGCCCTCGGCCGCGGCGCGCAGCACCGTGACCAGGCGCATGAGCTGGATGTCGAGGCCGAAGACCGCGTCGCGCCCGCTCCCGCTGTCGTCGCGGAAGAAGTTGTAACGCATGATCTTCTTCTTGTTGTCGATGTACTCCTCCTGCCCGGCGCCGATGACCATGTCGTAGAGGCGCTGGAAGGCGTTGCGCGTCACCTGCGGGCGCTCGCGCACGATCTGGAGGTACTCCTCGAACGAGCCCTCCCAGTGGAGGTCGCGGTACTGGTCGTAGTCCTGGAGGGCGGCGATCCGCTCGATCATCTGCGCCATGGCGTTGCTCCGGCTCCTTGTTGGCTCACGAGTCCGACGAACAGAAAGAGCTCGAAGTGTAGGCAGGAACCGCGCCCGCGACCAGCGGGAACGTGCGCGCGCTCCGTCGCCACGTTGACCCGCATTTCGCGCGCGTGGGCGTGCACCGAGGCGCGTCGCGCGCTGGCGAGGACGGCGGGGGCCGTGGCATCGTGCGGCCATGATGGGTGACGCGGCCGCCCTGGCAGAGCTGACCTACGACGAGTACCTCGCGCTCGAGCGCGCGACCGACCTGCGGCACGAGTGGGTCGACGGCGTCGCGTACGCGATGGCCGGAGGGACGCCCGCGCACAGCCGCCTGAGCGCGCAGATGATCGGCGAGCTGCTGCGCCTCATCGGCGACGGGCCTTGCGGCGTCCACACGTCGGACCAGAAGGTTCGCCCGCGGAGGGGGCGCTTCGCGACGTACCCCGACGTCGCCGTGGTGTGCGGCGAGCTCGAGACCCACCCCGACGACCCGAACGCGATCCTGAACCCCACGGTGCTCGTCGAGGTGCTCTCCGACTCGACCGAGGTGTGGGACCGCGCGGGCAAGTTCAGGCGCTACCGCAAGCTCTCGTCGCTGCGCGACTACGTGCTGGTGTCGCAGCACGAGCGCTGCATCGAGGTCTACTCCCGCGGCGAGGGCGACGTGTGGGAGCTGCGCGAGGCCGGCGAGGGCGAGTCCGTGCCGCTGTCGTCGCTGCGCGGCGCGCTCGAGGTCGACCGCGTGTACCGCGGCGTGACGCTCACGCCGCCGCGCGAGCGCACCGAGGGGTAGACGCCGCTACGCGTGCGCGGTGAGCGTGGCGACGAACCTCGCGTGGTCGTACCCGACGATGATGCGCACGCCCGAGCCCGGCGCGAGCCGCGAGCCCCACGCGCCCTTCTCGCGGTAGAGCTCGACCTCGGCCCACTCGCCGATCGACTCGTCGATCGCGCAGCACGCGGCGAGCGGGTCGTGGAACTTCTTGCCCGCCCCGTCGGGGCTCTCGGCCGCGCGCGGAGCGTCCCCCTCGCGCGGCGCGTGGCGGTCGTCGAGGTACACCTCCATGCCGCGCCAGATGAGGTCGAGCGAGAGGCTCTTGTCGCGCAGCGACCCGACGGCCTTGTGCATCGCGGCGTCGTAGATGACCCCGTGGCAGACGTTCTTCGAGACGAAGAGCTTGCGCGCGATGGCCGGCGAGGCGATGGCCGTGAGCGCAGACCTCGGGTCGCCGTTGAGGTTGTACGTCGGGCACGTCGTCATGCCGCGGAACTTCGCGAGCTGCCGCTCGGTCGGTACGACCCCTTCGCCCGCGAAGCCGCCCTGCACCACGAGGCGGCCGAGCGTGAAGCCGGGTCGCGCCAGCGCGCCGCCGAGGTTCTTGAGGGCCGCGCCCGTGACGAGGGTCGTGTCGGGCCCGCAGAGCGCGTGAAGCACGTCGGGCCCGTGGGCCGCGTCGCGCGAGGGGGCGATGTCGCCGAAGGCTTTGTAATGCCACGACGAGACGCAGACGCCGCGGCGGCCGTGGCGTCCCTCGCCGGGCGCGTCGGCCGACTTCGGCTTGTGATCGAGGTTGAACGCGCCCACGGGGATGTCACGGCCGAACTGCGCGAGCGCCCAGCGCACGAGGCCCACCTGGTCGGGCGTGCCCGGCGCCACCGTCACGCCGACGAGGTTCACCCGCGGGTGCCCGAGCAGCAGCAGCAGCGTGAGGAAGTCGTCGGGGTCGCCCGTCTCCATGTCCCAGATGATGTTCATGGTGCGCTCGCAGGGGTGCGCAGTATGACGGAGCCCTCGCGTGCGCGCCCGTCGACGCGTCACCCCGCGTAGGCGCACTGGCCCGTGCGGGGGGAGTTCACCACCGGGAGCAGGTAGTCCTCGCCGCACTCGTGCTTCTTCGCGCACCTCTCGCAGAGCCAGCCGTTGTCGTCGTAGAAGCACTGGGCGCAGATCTCCGTCGCGGGCGCGCCGCAGGCGACGCACGGCCACGTCGGAGCGACGTTCCTCGCCACGAGGCGCACCCTTCCGCCGGGGCCCGTGTGCGACCCCACGACGCGCAGGCGGAGCTCGGTCGTGGTGCCGAAGTCGTACTCGTAGCGCCACGTCGGCGCGCCCGCGACCGCGCTGACCTTCGCGGTCATCGCCCGATCGGGCACCGGCGACCACCCGTCGTCCATGGGCTGCGAGCTGTACGAGACGCCGCCGATGGTGAACGCGCTCAGGTGGCCGCAGCACTCGAGCCACACGTCGCGCAGCACCGAGTCGATCGCCGAGAGCTTCGCGCCCGAGGGCACGTCGAGGTAGAGCCAGTACATCGGCGCGCCGGGAGACTCGGCCACGATGCGGTACACGGTCGTCGGCTTCCCCTTCGTCGACCGCGCGAGCAGCGCCGCGCAGCGCGCGAGGTGGCCGGTCATCGCGCGCTTCGAGACCACCTCGCCGCACGCCTCGCAGCGCCCGGGGTTCACCGGCGCCTTCTCGACGGCGGCGCGCTTCGAGGGCTTCTTCTTCGCGGCCGCTGCGGGCTCGGGCGCCCTCGGAGGCGACGGCGCGTCGGGCGCGCGCAGCTCGATCACGTTCGTCGGCGCGGTCGCGGCCGTGAGGCCGGTGACGATCCGCGATTTGCACGTGCGGTAGATCTCGTCGTAGTGACGACGAACGCCGGGGCCCAGGTGCACCGAGTACACCTCGAGCAGGCCGTCGAAGATGATCCTCCCCTCGAAGGGGAGCATCACGGTCTTCACGAAGCACGGCATCCACGGGACCATGTCGGCGATGGGCTGCCGGAGCCCGAGCACCGCGTACGCCGTCTTCGGCGCGTGCTCGTCGATCACCACGGTGTACTTCGCCAGCTCGCGGAACACGACGAAGGTGCCCGCGCGACGGTGCCTCCAGCTCGCGACGAGCCCGAGGGCGCGCGGCGAGAGGCCCGCGGGGTTCTCGGCGACGAACGTGTCGAGCAGCGCGTCGTCGGCCCAGAGCGCGTCGCGCACCTTGCGCAAGAGCTCGATGTCGTTGTCGCCCCGCGTGACGATCGCCTTGCCGGGCACCACGGCCTTGCGCTCGTTGACCCAGCGTAGGAGCGGGAGCCACGTCTCGTAGAAGAAGGTCACGTCGTCGTCGGAGAGCCTCATGCGCGGGGAGTGTGGTGGCCTCCAGGGCGGTGGGGTCAAGTTCGCGGCGCGTAGGGCGGTGGGGCGTGCACGAGGGGGTGGAGCGTCGTGCACGAGGGGGCAGAGGTTCGTCGACGAGGGGTGAGACCCTCCTTGACGACGCTTCGACCCTCGTGGACGAGGGGTGAGACCCTCGTGGACGACGCTTCGACCCTCGTGGACGACGCTTCGACCCTCGTGGACGACGCTTCGACCCTCGTGAACGAGGGGTGGGACCCTCGTGGACGACGCTTCGACCCTCGTGAACGAGGGGTAGATCACCGTCCACGAGCCCGCCTGACGCGACGCGCGCCAGGCGGTCGTGCGCGGTGCTACGGCGAGAGGCCCGAGGTCGCGAGCGAGCCGTTGAGCACGCACTGACCCGCGCCCTGGTTCATCGGCAGCGTCACGTTGTTGAACGTGACGTTCATGCGCCCCGAGGCGACGTCGTACTCGCTCACCCTGATCGAGCCCGACACGTCGCGCCCGGTGTTGATGAACAGCGTCGAGCCGACGTTCACCTGGATGTTCTGCTGACAGCGGCGCCCCAGCGCGCACACGTCGACGGTCTGGCCCGGCGTCACGGCGCCGAGCTTGACGAACACGCGGTGCAGGGTGGTGCCCACGATCGCGTTGGCGTTGACGCCCTGCCCGCCGTTGTTCACGCGGATGAGGCCCTGCGTGAGGTCGAGCCCCGCGCAGCCGCCCCCGGCCGTGAGCGCCGAGGTCACGAGCGACGTGCCCCCCTGCGCGCCTTGGAGCGCGTGGGCGGTCTGCGTCGTCGCGCCCATGGGCACCATCGCGGGCGCCGCGATGACGGCGGGCGCGGCGGCCGCGGCGGGGGGCGCGAGGAGGTGGCCGATGACCGAGACGATGACGCCGATGGGGGCGACGATTCCGCCGCCGAGCAGGAGCTTCTTCGAGAAGCCCGTCGTCGACGCGAGCAGGTCGTCGCGCGAGCGGTTCATGACGAGCAGCGAGGTCCAGCTCGGCGAGCCGATCGAGCCGTCGTCCTGAAGCTTGCCGTTGACGTAGACGGGCCCCTTGGGCTCGAGGAACTCCTCGGTGACGAAGAAGTTCGCCGTGACGGGCACGTCGATCATGCGTCCGAGCGGGCCCCGCACCTGCACGTTCGGCGGGATCGCGAAGGCCGGCGTGACCTCGAGCGGCTTCGCGCCCATCGCCGCGAGCAGCCCGCGGCTGAACTTCTTGCGGGCGAAGGGCTTCGTCGAGCAGAACTCGCCGCCGCGCTTCGGGTCGATCGAGACCACCACGTGCCCGGTGCCGTCGTTGACCGCGAAGGGGACCGACTGCGCGTCCTCGACCACGGTGTACTTCTGCTCCGCGCCGTTCTCGGGCCACTCGGCCTCGACGCGCATCGTGTAGTAGACGCACGGCGCGCCGCTGATCGGCGAGGTCAGGAGCTGCTGCGTCTGGAGCTGCCCCTGCGTGGAGATCGCTCCCTTCGCGTTGGCGATGGCGCGCCCCTGCGCCGCGACCTGCCCCGTGGGCGCGAAGGGCGTGTCGCCCAGGCGACCCGCGCGGAGTCTTTGTACGAGCCCGCCAAGGAGGGCCATGCCCCCCACCAGCAGCAAGATGTATCCGATCGCGATCACGATGAGTTCCTTCCTCGGGCCGCTCGACGGCTCCGTGGTTCGTGCCTCCGTGGCCGAACGCGGCGCAGTCATGACATGGAACCCCACGCGCTCAAGTTTCCTGCGCGCGTCGAGGACGTAGGCTGACCGCGGTCGCGGCTCGCGATCCGCTCGTCACCGCGCGCAGGAGTTTTGTGCTCCACGGGCGATCACCTTGGATACACTCGCGGGTCATGCGCCCGACGACCCTCACGCTCTGTGCCCTGCTCGCGCTCTCGGCTCCGCGCGTCGCCTTCGCGCAGCAGAGTCCCCCGTCAGCGGCCACGCGCGGCGGGCTCACCGTCGCGGGGCTGCGCGCGCCCGACGGAGACAACGACCTCGCGTCGGAGCTCTCGGCGATGCTGCGCGAGGAGGCCCGCGCGGCGGGCTACGAGGTGCCCGACAACACCCCGGCGCTCGACCAGGAGTTCGCCATGATCGGCTGCTCGACGACGGGGGCCGACTGCCTGTCGCCCATCGCGGCCGACCTGCACGCGCAGCGCTTTCTCTATGGCTCGGTGCTGCGCTCGGGCCGCGGCCGCGACCCGCAGCTCACCATCGAGGTCAACCTCTGGGACGAGGGCACCCGCAGGGAGTCGCCCCCCGAGTCGGTCACGGTCGCGCGCTCGGAGCTCGCGGGGCACCCCGAGGCCGTGCGCGCGCTCGCGCAGCGCATGGTGCGCGCGGTGGTGCTCGGCCGCGACGAGGCCGCGCAACAGGAGGCGGCCCGCGCCCGCGAGGCCGAGGCCGAGCGCCAGCGCCAGGAGGAGGCCCGCGCCCGCGCGGCCAGCGAGGCGCTGCGCGCGCGCTCGGTGAACACGCAGCCGTCGCACGTGCGCCGCTGGGTGGGCCTCGGGCTCATCGGCGCGGGCGTGGTGATGGGCGGCCTGGCCGCGTGGCAGTGGGGCAGGAGCGGCGGCCTCGGCGACGACTCGGAGCAGGGCGGTGGGGAGTTCGGCGCGGGGTGGGCGCGCTACGACCACAGCATCAACCACATGAGCAACGGCTCGTACGCGCTCTCGGTGAGCGACGTGTGCGCGCGCGCGGCGGCCGACGCCGCCAGCAACCCCGACGCCGCGCAGGCCAACCAGCTCTGCGACGCGAGCTCGAGCGCCAAGACCCTCGCGTGGGTGTTCGGCGTGAGCGGCCTGGCCCTCGCGGGCGCGGGCGCCGTGTTCATGGTGCTCGACGCGATGGCCTCGGGCAGCGCCGCGCGCGAGGCCGAGCCCCAGCGGCAGCCCCCGCGCGCACGGCTCAACGTCTCCCCGGTGATCGGTCCCAGGGTGGGGGGCGTGAACCTCGGGCTCACGTTCTGAAGGGGAGTCAGCCGCGGGCGTCGGCGAGGGCCTTGCGGCGCAGGGCCACGACGCGCTCGGCCTCCTTGCCGTCGACCTCGCGGAGCTGGTCGACCTCCCAGGTGAACGACCCGACGCCCTGGGTGGCGGTGCGCAGCTCGGTGGCGAGCTCGCGCAGCTCGGCGACGGGGATGTTGGCCAGCACGACGTCCCAGCCCTTGTACGTCGGGTGCTGGTCGAGGCCGAGCAGGTGGGCGCCGCGGCGCGCGGTCACGAGCCGCTGCACGCGCGGGGTGTACTCGCTCGGCGCCGTGAGCCGCATCGACGCCACGGGCTCGAGCAGCACGGGCTCGCACTTCGGCATCGCCTCGGTGAGCGCCACGCGCGTGGCCTGCTGAAAGGCCATGTCGGAGCTGTCGACGGCGTGGTAGGTGCCGCCCGTGAGCACGACCCTCACGTCGACCACGGGGAAGCCCAGCGGGCCCTGCTTGAAGTACTCGCGCGCGCCCTTCTCGACGGAGGCGAAGTACTGCCTCGGCACCGCGCCGCCCGTCACGGTCTCTTCGAACACGAAGCCCTCGCCGCGGGGCACGGGGTTCACGTCGAGCTGCACGTCGCCGAAGGCCCCGTGGCCGCCGCTCTGGTGCTTGAAGCGCCCGTGCTGCGAGACCGACCTGCGGATGGTCTCGCGGTAGGGCACCTGCGGGGCCTCGGCGCGCACCTCGAGGCCGAAGCGCGCCTTGAGCCGGTCGAGCGCGAGGCGCATGTGCTTGTCGCCCTGCGCGCGCAGCACGATCTCGTGGGCCTCGGCGCTCTGCTCGACGCGCAGGCTCGGGTCTTCTTCCGAGAGCTTCGCGAGCGCGCCCGAGAGCTTCACGTCGTCGCCCGAGCGCGTGGGCCGGAGCGCGATCGCCACCACGGGCTGGAGAGGTTCGACCCACGGCAGCGCCACGGCGCCCGACGGGGTCGCCCCCTGGCCCGTGCGCAGCGCGTCGAGGTGGCCGAGCGCGACGACCTCTCCCGCGGCGGCCTTCTGCACCTTCTGCTGCTTCGCGCCCGTGACGCGGAACACCCCCGACACGCGGTCGGGGCCGAGCGTCTGCCCGTCGGTGACCTCTCCGCGCCACACGCGCACGTAGCTCAGCTTGCCCACGTGCGGCGCGTGCACCGTCTTGAAGCTCTGCACGAGCGCGCCCTCGGCCGCGGGGAGGCCCGCGCGCGAGGCGGTCTCGTGCGCGTCGGGGGCCTCGTGGCGCAGGGCCTTGAGCAGCCGCTGAATGCCGTGGTCCTGCTCGGCCGAGCCGAAGAACACGTCGACGATGAGGTCGCGCTTCGTGTCTTCGCGCAGGTTGGCGTAGACCTCGTCGGGCGGCGGGGTGACGTCGTCGAGGAGCTCGGTGAGCAGGTGGTCGTCGAGGTCGGCCAGGTGCTCGAGCAGGGCGCGGCGGGCCTCCTGCTCCTCGGGCAGCGCCGACTCGGGGAGCCTCGCGAGGGCGGCGTCTTCGTGGCCCTTGTAGCCGTACGCGCGCTCGCTCACGAGGTCGACGAAGCCGGTCACGTCCTGCCCCGTGCGCAGGGGCAGCTCGCGCAGCACGAGGGGCCGCGCGCTCAGGCCCTGGAGCGCCGAGAGCGCCTCGCGGATCTTCGCCGCCGAGCCCGGCTGGTCGACCTTGTTGATGAACACCACGTGCGGCACCTTGCGCTCGTCGAGCAGCGCGAGGAGCGGGCTCACGGCCGCCGCGCGCGCGGGGTCGGGGTCGACCACCACCACCGCCACGTCGGCGACGAGCAGGCCGTGAAGGGCCTCCTGCGCGAACTCCGCGGCGCCGGGGCAGTCGACGAAGGTCCACCGCTCGCCCAGGTACTCGGCGTTGTAGACCGCGAGCTCGGCGCCCGTGGCGCCGGGGTCTCTCGCAGCGCCCTTCTTCGCGACGGCGCCGCACGCGAGGAGCATCGCGTCGAGCAGCGCGGTCTTGCCAGTCATCGACGGCCCCACCAGGGCCGCCACGCGCGGTGCGCGTTGGGTCTTTGCCTCCACGAGAACCTCCACGAGACGGCCGTGCCGTGCGCAGGGCCGCGTTGCAAAACCCGGCGCACGTGCAACCGCCCGGAGGACGCAACGCCGTGGTGTGAACCCGACGCGCAAGCATAACGCCGCCGCGCACCGACGGGAGACCGTGGGTGCGTCGATGGGATTTTCTAGGATGGA
>JBDHVF010000170.1:0-12034 GCA_039809605.1 Polyangiales bacterium
GGGAGGGGGGAGACCGCCCTCGGAGCTGAAGCTCCTCGAGGCGGTGTCTGCGTGGGCGGGTGCCCACAAACTCACCGCCCCCGCTCCCTCACCGTCCCCGCGGCCTCGCCGCCACCGCTTCTCGGCCGCCTCGAGGAGCTTCAGCTCCGAGGGCGGTCTCCCCCTCCCTCGCGAGCCGGTCGTTTCGGTGGCAGCCCTCGCGCAGGCGAGGGCTTGAGCAGGCTGCCCCCTGATTCATCAGGGGGCCACCCCCTCCACCCACCACGACCGTAGCCCCGGAACTTCGACCCGACGGCTCCTACCCCTGCGCTCGAAGCTCACGGGCTTCGACCCGACGGCTCCCAGCCCTCCCCCGAAGCATCGCGGGTTTCGACTCCGGGGGTGGAAACCCGTCCTTCGAGGCTCCCGAGCTGCGACCGAGGAGGTGGGAACCCTTCCCCGAAGGGTCGCGCACTTCGCCGGCGGGGTCCCCACCCTCCCGGGAAGGGTCCGACCCTTCGCCGAAGGGGTGGGAGGGAGCTCGACCATGGGCGTCGGCCACGGGAGGGCCTGCCCCACGCCTGCCGTGTCATCGGCTGATCGGAATGACGACGTTGATGTTGCGCCCGGCCAGCGCGGCGAGCTCCTCGGGGGTGAGCGACTCGATGCGGAGATGGCGCTCCATCAGCGCGCGGAGCTGTGTGAGGAGTTCGTCGTCGAGGGCGCGCACGCCCGAGAGGCTCACCACCTCCGCCGTCGTGATCGCGCCCGACGCGTCGAACCGGAGGCGCACCGTGACCCTGCGCCTCACGCCTTCTGGCACGGGCGCGTGCAGCCGGAGGTTGCGCACCAGGAACTCATTGAGCTTCGTGACCGCCGACTGGATCGGGTCCGCGGGGTCGCCCGTCACGATCTGCGGCCGCGGGGGGTTCAGCCGGCGCCACAGCACGGGGTCGACGGGCCCCGCGTCGGCAGGCTCGGCGGTCGGCGGCGGCTGAACCCTCGGCTCCGGGGGAGGCGCCTCGACGCGCAGGGTGTCCTCGCGGGCCTCCTCGCTCTGGGGTGAGCGCGCGCGGGTGCGCGACGACGCGCAGGCCATGACGACCGGCACGAGCGCCAGCGCCCACGACCCGAGCGCCGTGACGCCGCGGCTATGTCGCATCGGGCGCGGCCTTCTTCGCGCGCGACGCGGTCCTCTTCGCGGGCTCGCGCTTCGCGACCGCGGGCCTCCATGCGCGGAGCTCGTCGACCGACCACTTGAGCGCGTGGCGCTCGTTGTCGACGAACTCCCGCCAGATGCCGCCCTGCCCCTGCCCGTCGAGCTCGGGGTCGGGCGCGTCGTGCCACTGCAACAGCCAAGGAACCAGCTCCGCGAGGCCCGCCAGCAGCGGACGCAGCCGGTCGCGGTCCCACGAGTCGGCGTCCTTGCGCTCGGTGTACAGCCGCGCGAGGGCGCGGGCGCGTTGCAGGTGATCCCAGCCCGCCCAGCCGAACAGGGGCGCCTTCGGGTCCGTCTCCGCGCCGGGGTACGCGATGAAGCGCTCGCGGGGCACGTCGAGCTTCCCTCGCAGCGACCAGAAGCGCGCGTCACGGTAGTCCTCACGGTCGTACTTCGGAGGCACCGGGATCGGCGCGTCGAGCGTCTCGCCCGCGTCCTCGCGGCGCTGGAGGTCCCAGGTGCGCTCCCACTGCGCGCGCTTCGCGAGGCCCTCCTCGGTGTGCCGCATCGCCGCGAGGTAGGGGAGCGCATTCTCGTTCGCGAGCGTCGAGAGCAGCGCGACGACGTTGTAGCCCATCGTCGGCGCGAGCAGGTCGAGTACCGCGAGCGCCTTGGGCTGCCTGAGCAGCGCGGTCTCGGCCTCGGCCATCGACATCGCCGCCTCGCTCTGCGAGAGCACGGCCTCGATCTGGTCGAGCAGCCACTCCTTGCACGCCGCGATGACACGCTCGTCCCAGGTGAGCGCGCCATGGCCGAACACGCCGCGACGGCCCTCCCACGGGCGCTTGTACATCGGGTCTTCGAGCATCCGCAGCCGCGCGTCGGCGACGAGCATCCGGCGACGGCGCGTCCACTCCTCGCGCAGCGACGGGTCGAGCGACGCGGGGGCCTCGTCGCCCTCCCACGCGAAGGGACGCTCCTCGGGCGAAGCCTCACCACGCACGACGGAGATGCCCTCGCAGAGACCGAGCTCCTCGTAGAACAGCCAGTCGAGCTCCTCCTGAAGCACGACCATCTGGCGGAAGGCGCGGTCGCCCTCCCGCTGCGCGTCGCGGAGGGCGTCCTTGAGCGACACGCCGCGATCGGGCGTCCACGCGGCGAGCGCGACGGAGGGCTCTGCGGCAGCGCGCGCGGTGGAGAGCGCCTCGATCTCGCGGGTGAGGGCGATGAGCAGGGTGTGGCGGTCACCAGCAACGCTCGCAGACGCCGGGACAGGGAGCGGGAGCATGGCCGTGCCGGCGAACTCGTAGCGGTTGGTCGACGGGTCGCCGCGATCGAGGTTCACGTCCTTGTTGGTCGTCGCCTTCGGATAGAAGACCCGCTTCATCCAGAAGCACGCTGCGCTGCTGTTGAGCCACGCGAGAAGGGCGAGGTAGTCATCCTCGGTGGCGGTCGCGGACAGCTTGATCACAGGAGACGTGCGATTGAAGACCGTGGCGCCTCGATCGAGCACGAAATGGTTGTGCGTCGCAACGAAGGCGAATGCGATGGTGAGCGGGGTGCGAAACCGATCTTGGTAGACCTCGCGAATGGCCCACCACGGGATGCCTCGCGCCTCGATGGGGACGCTGAAAGCCTTTCGGTCCTTCAGGCTCATGCGAACCGGCCAGAAGAACCTCAACACATCTTCAATCTCGTGTTGCGCGAGGCGCTGGCCGGCCGCGTTGCACGGCCACACCACGTGCGAGTCGGGGGCACACGCCCAATCTCGAATGACCTCGCCCGCGGCGAACGCACGGGAGTGCGCGAGAAGAAGACCGTTGCGCCGCGCTCCCCCAGGTTCCAACAGGAAGACGTTGTCCTCACCAGTGATCGCAGCAAAGCCGATCGCGCCGTCGATCACTTTCTCCAGCACCGCACCGCAGGCCCCCTCGATCCACGTCTGGAGTTCGCCAGCGCCCCCTCCTCCAAGACTCCAAGGATGAATCGCGAGCGTGCTCCTCGGCACGTCGGAGACGGTGACGAACTCGTTCTCGAAGCTGACGTTGCCGACGTTGGCGACGATCGATGACCAGACCTTGCCCTTCGCGGGATCGGTAGGTGTTCCCGGCTCGCCCTTCCTACCCATGACCACGCACACGCCGTCGCACGCGGGTGCGCGGCGGCGACCGAAGAGTAGGACCGTAGGCGTGTCGTGGCCGGGGATGTACGCCCCGGAGCTGTCGACCACCGTCGTCAGGTCGTATCGCGGCAGCACCTTCTCGATGAGCCCCTTGCCGAACTCGCGCTTCATGAAGGCGTTGGAGTTGATGAGCCCCACGAAGCCGCCGTCGGTCGCGAGCTGGAAGAAGCGCTCGGTGAAGGGCGCCGACAGCGTGAACAGGCCCTTTGCGCTGTCGGGGTAACGCGCGCGGTATCCGTCGCGCAACGCGGCGTCGCGGCAGGTCTTGTACGGCGGGTTCCCGACCACCGCGTGGAAGTCCTTCGCGAACAGGGCCTTCACCGCCTCGGGGTCTTCGAAGTCGAAGCCGGGCGTCCCCCACGAGCGCTGGTCGTCGCGGGACTTCGCCTGCGAGGCGAGCTCACCCTGGCCCGAGGCTCCGCCGACGATGAGCGAGTCGGCGACCACGAGGTTGGTGCGCAGCGCGTCGAGGGCGCGGTCGTCGTCGCCCCGCGGGAGGTCGCGGAGCTGCGCCACGCCGCACGCGTCGACCACGGCGAGCGCGAGGCGGAAGCGCGCGATGGCGACCGCGTAGGGGTTCACGTCGCTGCCGTGGACCTTCGCGAGCGCGCGGGTGGCGGCGGCGCGTGCGTCGAGGTCGGGGTGCGCCTTGCGGGTCGCTTCGAAGAGGCGCCAGAACGCGCCGAGCACGAGGTGCCCCGAGCCGCAGGTGGGGTCGATGACGTTCACGGCGTCGAGGCCGAAGGCTTCGATCGCGGGGCTGAGCGTGCGGTCGAGGAGGAAGCGCTCGACGAAGTCGGGGGTCTGGAGCAGGGCGAAGCGCTCCTGCACGCCCTCGGAGAGCTGCTCGTAGAGGTCGCCGAGCAGGCGCGTGTCGCGCGCTTCGAAGCGCCAGCGCAGGGTGCCCTGCGCGTCGGCCTCGCGGAAGAGGTCGAGCATCGCGCGCACGGCGTCGTGCGACGGGCCGAGGCGCCACGCGGGGTTGGTGGCGGGTCCGAGCACCTCGGCGCCGCCGGGCAGGTGCGCCACCTCGCGGAAGGCCGTGAGCACGTAGTCCCTGGGCCCGAGCCCCGGGAACAGCTCGCCGAAGAGGTGCTGGTTGTCGTCGGCCCCGAGGCCCGCGATGCGCCGCTCGGCGACGAGTCCCCGGTCTTCGAGCACGCGCACGAAGAGGGTCGAGAGCAGCCACGCGGCACCCACCTGTTCGAGCGCGTACTCGCGGAACTCGTCCTCGCGCTCGCCCGTGCGCCCCGCGGCCTTGAGGGCGGCGTACTGCGCGCGCAGGAGGTCGGCCACCGCGGGCTCCTCCGCGCGCTTCCGCAGGTCGGGCCGCAGCACGTCGCGGAGGAACCGCGCCGCCACGGTCGTGAAGGGGACGTCACCGCCGGACTTCGGGCTGCGTCGGGCCATCGGGGGGCGCGAGGGTAACACCGGGATGCGATGGCTCCCTGATGAATCAAGCCCCCCTGATGAATCAAGGCCCCCTGATGAATCAGGGGGCAGCGTCGGTCAAGCCCTCGCCTGCGCGAGGGCTGCCACTGAAGCGACCCCGCTCGCGAGGGAGGGGAGAACCGCCCTCGGAGCTGAAGCTCCGCGAGGCGGCAAAGGAGCGGAGGGGGCGGCGAGGGAGTGGGGCGATGAGGGGGCGGGGGGAGGCGAGTTCGAGGGCATCCACGCAACCTTTCGCGCGAGGTGCCGATAAGCGGGGCGGAGGAGTCTGCCATGATCACGAACCACTCGATCACCGAACTGGTCGCGCACGTCGTCTGGGCGACGGCGCAGCGCGCGCGCCTGTTGCCGCCCGACGTGGACCGCTGGATGCTCGCGCGGCTGCACGTGCAGAGCCGCGAGGCGGAGGTGGAGCTGCTGGGGGCCGGGTGCACCTGGGACCACGTCCATGTCGTGGTGCGCTGGGGCCCGGCGCAGAAGCTCAGCGAGGTCGTGCGCTGGCTCAAGGGCGGCTCGTCGCGCATGTGGAACCTCGAACAGACCGGCCGAGACCCGCTCGCCTGGCAGCGCGGCTACTGGGCCGAGACGGTCACGCCCGACGACCTCGACGGGCTGCTCGCATACGTCGCCAGACAGCGCCGTCGCCACGCCCTCGACCCCACGCTCGAGCGCTGGGAGCTCGCGGCCCTGATCGACTCCTGACGATCCCCACGAACGCCGATCGCCACCCGCCCACGCCGAGACCGCCTCACGGAGCTTCAGCTCCGAGGGCGGTTCTCCCCTCCCTCGCGAACCGGCCGCATCAGCGGCAGCCCTCGCGCAGGCGAGGGCTTGAGCAGGCTGCCCCCTGATTCATCAGGGGGCGGCCACGGCGTCGCGCACCGCGGGCGAGGCGTCGTCGGACGTCACGTGCGCGTCGACGTGGGTGAAGCCCTGCGCGCGCAGCCTGTCGGGCGAGGCGCCGGGCGCCGCCACGCGCGGGCGGTTGGTGGTGCCGAGGAACACGCACGCGAGCCCGAGGAGCTGCCGCTCGTAGGGCCTGTCGGCCACGAGCACGACCTGATCGGCGAGGTCGAGCGCGTCGCGGTGCGCGGCGAAGTGCGCGACGAGCGCGCGCAGGGCCCCGACGCCGCCGGCCACGAGGCGCGTCGCGGGGGCGATGCGCGGGAGCTTCGCGGGGTCGAAGGCCGGGGGCGCGAGCTCCCACGCGGCGAGGCAGAGGTCGAAGGCGGCGACGGGGTCGGCGGGCGCGTCGTCGGTCGAGCGCAGGAGCGCGCCCGAGAGGCCGGTCTGGGGCGCGACGCCCGTCCACTCGGGGCCGAAGGGGTCTTCGGTGGAGAGGCCCGTGAGCGCGAACACGTCGCGCGGCGCGAACGCGAGCGGCGCGAGGGTCGAGGCGTCGCGCAGCAGGAGGTCCATGCGGTCGGTGTCGGTGAGCTCGCCGCGGAACTGCTTCCACTTCGCGTCGGCGTCGGGCCCGAAGCGACGCCGCCCGCTGCGCGCGTCGAGCACGCGGAGCCCCACGTGGGCGGCGCGGTAGAACGACGGGACCAGCGACTCGTGCACCTGCATGGCGCGGGAGGGTATCGGCACGGGTCACTCCCCGTCGAGGGCCTCGGCGCCCGCGGAGCACATCGCGCGGAAGTCGCAGCGCCCGCAGCGCGCGCGGTCGGGCGACGGCGGGAGGTCGCCCTTGCGGAGCATCTCCGCGGCGCGGTGCACGGTGCGCCGCACGCCGTCGAGCATCGCGTCGTCGACGGGGCTCACCTTGCGATGGTCGTGGTCGAGCTCCCAGACCTCGACGGCCTCGGCGTCGCGCCCGGTGAGCGCGCGGTAGCCGAGCGCGTAGAGGTGGAGCTGCGCCTCGGTCTGCTCCTCGCTCTGGGCGCGCGCGCTGCTCTTGAAGTCGACGATGCGCGCGCCGCCGCTTTCGCGCGCCACCACGAGGTCGATGCGCCCCGCGACGGTGACCCCGTCGCCCATCGGCAGCTCGATGCCCTTCTCGGCGAACCGCACCTCGCCGAGCGCGTCTCCGTGGCGCTCCAGGTACGTCGTGAGGATCTGCGTCGCCGCGTCGCGCAGCCGGTGGAAGACCTCGGGCGTGGCGTAGGGCAGGTGCAGGTGCGTGTCGACGAGGCGCGGCACGTCGTCGACCGTGGGCCGCTCGCCCTCGATCGCGCGCTGGTGCACCTCGGCGAGCGCGTCGTGCAGGCAGGCGCCGAAGCCCTGCGCGGGCTCGGGGGGCGCGCCGAAGCCGTAGAGCGCGCGGAGCTTGAACTGGTAGGGGCACTCGAACAGGTGCTTGATCTTCGTGAAGGTGAGCGTGAGGTCGGCCACGCCCGCGCGGGGCCTGGGCTCGGCGCGCGGTCGCAGGTCGAAGCGCGGCGGCGCGGTGACGACCCCGCGGCGCGACTGCGCCCACAGGAGGAAGGCCGACGGTCTGCGCTGGTTGCGCGCGGTGGCCGAGGGCGCGTGGCCGAGGAGCAGCCACTTCTGCGCGCGCGTGACGGCCACGTAGAAGAGCCTGCGCTCGTCGAAGACGTCGCCGTAGTAGCGCTGCCCGTTCACCACGGCGCCGATGGGCACGAGGTGCCACCAGTTGTTGCGCCCCCTCCAGGTGCTCGGGAAGCGGTTGTCGGTGAGGCCCGGGATCGCCACCACGGGCCACTGGAGCCCCTTGGCCTTGTGGATGGTCATGATCCGCACGGCGTCAGGCGCGGCGGCGCCGCCGTCGAGCAGCCCCTCGCCGTACTGATCGGCCGCCGCGCGCTCGAGGAACTCCGCCAGCCGCGGGTACGTCTGCGCGGGCCCCGAGTGGTGGTGGATGGCTTCGAAGTCACCGAGCACGCGCGAGAACGCGCCCAGGTTGGCGAACACCGCTTCGCCCCGCCCGCGCTCGCCCGGCACGCGCTCCTCGCGCAGCCCGAGGCGGTCGAGGCACTCCTGGAACACCCGCCGCGGCGCGAACTCGCCCGAGCGCCTGCGCGCGTCGAAGGGGATCTCGTCGCGCGTCGCCTCCGCGCGGTCGAGGGCTCGCTCCAGGGCCTCGGGCCCGACCCCGAGGCTGGCGTCGGTCCACAGCGCGCGCAGCGCGTCGCGGTCGGTGTCCTCCTCGCCCGCGACGAAGCGGAACAGGGCCCTCGCCGCCTTCGCCTCGGCGGTTTCGAAGAGGTTGTTCATGCCCGAGACGAGGTAGGGGATGCCCCGGGCCTTGAGCGCGTCGACGAGTGGCGCGGCGTTGCGCTTGAGCCCGCTGCGCAGGAGCACGGTCATGTCGCTCCACGCGAGCCCGCGGGTCTCGCCGCGGTCGGCGAAGGCCACGCCGTGCAGGTCGCGGAAGGTGTCGGCGATCCACGCGGCCTCGGCCTCGGCGCTCGCGAAGGTGCACGCGGCGACGTCGCCGGGCTCCGAGGGCTGCGCGTCGGTGGGGCGCATGGCCTTGGGGAGCCGCTCGGGGTTGTCGGCGATGAAGTCCCTGGCGAGCTCCACGATGGCGCGGCTGGAGCGGAAGTTCTCCTGGAGGCGTACCATGCGCACGCCGGGGTAGCGCGACGCGAAGCCGACGATGTTGGCGAGGGTGGCGCCGTTCCACTGGTAGATGGTCTGGTCGTCGTCGCCCACGACGCAGAGCCACGCGCCGAGGCCCGCGAGCGCGGCGACCACGCGCTCCTGGATGGGGTTCACGTCCTGGTACTCGTCGACGATGACGTGGCGCACGCGCTCGCGGAGGCGCCCGCGCAGCCCCTCGCGCTCCGAGAGCGCGCGGACGGCGTGCTCCATGATGGCGGTGTAATCGAGGTATCTGCGCTCCTCGAGCAGCTCGCGCCACGCGCGCAGCCCTTCGACGGCGCTCACGCCATGGAGCTTCTCGGGCACGAGGTCGGCCTGCCGGAGCACGTCGAGGGCCGAGAGGTACACGCCCGTGTCGTCCCAGGGCGCGAGGGCGGTTCCGTCGGGGTGGCGCGTGGTGATGGCCGCGCCGCTGCGCTCGCGGTGCCGCTCGACCAGGAGCTTCTGCCTCGCCTCGTCGAGCACGGCGTACTTCAAGAACTCGGGCAGCTCTCGCTGGAGCAGGTCGAGGCAGAACCCGTGGATGGTGCCGACGAACATCTCCGCGAGCCCGGGCAGCTCGCCGTGGGCCTCGCGCACGCGGGCGGCGATGCGCGCCTTGAGCTCGGCGGCGGCCTTGTCGGTGAAGGTGAAGGCGACGACGTTGCGGGGCGCGAGCGCGGGCGCCCCGTCGGGCGCCGGGCCGAGGAGCTGCGCGACGCGCCGGGCGACGACCTCGGTCTTGCCCGAGCCGGCGCACGCGATGAGCTGAAGGTGTCCGTCGCGGTGCGCGATCGCGTCGAGCTGAGACTGCGTGAGGTGCATCCCGTCGGCGGATCAGGCCGCCGCGTCGAACGGCAGCGGCAGTTGCCCAGGCAGCAGGCGCGTGCGTCGGACGACCCTGACCTTCTCGCGGCGCTCCCGGAGGCCACGGTCAGCGACCTCCTGGAGATCCGCGGGCAGGAAGCCGCCGCGCTTGCAGTGGGCGTCGAGGTCCGTGACGTCCTGCGCGAGCTGGACCGCGTCGGGGGCGATGTCCTCGCCGGTGTCACTGCGCGTCAGAAGCCTCTGCGCGAGCAGGCGCTGGCGCTCGTAGTTCGTGTTGGGGTCCATGGTGGTCGTCCTTGCGTCTCGACCTCGCTCTGCACTGCGCGACGTGCGCAGCGGCCAGAAGCTACAGGAGCTCTGGGCCGAGCACCTATCACGGTCGGCGGCTGCGGCCCAAGAAACCGCCTCCCGAGGTCAGCGGGTGCCATGCCGATCGTCGTCCCTTCAACGCGACGTGCCGCGTGCGCCGCTGGGCGGGGTCCTCAGGCGCGGTTGCGATGCGCGCGCACGCGGCATCAACTCGCCCTGGTCCGGGCATCGACCAGCCGTCCCACCCGGCGATAGAGCGCGTCGCGGAGAGCCTCCGCGTCCGCCGCGAAGTGCAGCGCCCGGTGACACGTCGGGCAGAGCGCAACGGCGTTCTCGGTCGTGTCCGGACCGCCGTGGGCCAATTGGTGCGGGTGGTGCAACTCGAGGTACGGGAACCTTTTGGCCGTCATGAACGGCGCGCGCGACTCACAGAGCTCGCAGGTCCCTCGGGCCTGTTGAAGAACCCAGAGGTCCTTCTGCCGCAGCGCCTGCTCCCGCTGGGCCTCCCACTCCAGGCGCTCCTCGTCACTCTTGCGCCTCGCGTAGAAGCGCGTGACCTCCCGCGGCTTGAGCACGCCCAGCGAGGTGTGGGCGCGGTCCTCGGCCTCGCGGAGCGCGTCGAACGACCGGTACAGGTTCCCCTCGCGCAGCACCCACTCCGAGCGCGCCCGCCAGTCGTCGGTGGGCTCGATGCGCTCGCCGAGCACGATCGACTCCTGGTCGATGCGGTAGCTCTCGGGCCGGTAGTCCCTGGGGTTGCGCGCCACCCGCGCATCGATCCACTGGTACTTCGCGAACTGTTCCTTGTTGTGCCGGAGCGTGATCGGGTAGATGCGCACGAGCCGCCCCGTGTCGCCGTCGATCGCGCCCGTGCACACGGTCTCGTAGTAGCTCTTCGAGAACTCGGAGTACGTCTTCCCTCAGATCAGCAGCCGCTTCGTCGTCCACATCGCCTTCGCCTCCATGAGGAACTCCGCGTTGCTCGCGTTCGAAGCTCCAGACGGGGCGGCCGGGCGGGCTCTGACATGAACGCCCACGGACCTGACAGCGCATGCGTGGGTTCGCGCACACGCGCACTTGTGCATCGGGCCGCGCGAACGACTACGAGGCGACGCCGTGAAGACCGTCCCTCCCCTCGCGCTCTTCGCGTTGCTCGCGTCCCGCGCTCCCGTCGATGATGCGCCGGATGCTCCCAGGGCGATCGACGACGAGGCTCGCGTCTGCCGCACGCCTGAGCGCGTGACGCGCGTGGCGCTTGAGGCTGCGAGCTACCGTCTCCTCTCCCTCCCCTCCGAGTCCGCCAATGTGCGGAACAATTTGACCAGCAGCTCCGCGCCGATGCGGGTGACCACGAGCCGCTCCCGCTCGTTCGAGCGCATCGCTTTCAGCTAGGCGGCCGCGCTTCCATCGCCGATCGAACGCTCCAGTCCGTCGTCGGGCGTGACGAGCATCTGCACGTACGGCCCGTCGTCGTAGTGCAGTCCTTGGAGCCACGCAGTGTCGCGCGCGACCTCGATGTCGGGGTGACGAGCGCGCACCGGCGCGTCTTCGCGGGGCAGCATCATCGCAGCGGGCGCATCGAGCGTTGGGGCGGCTCGCTCGACCGTGGCGGCGCCGGCCGTGCGTGCGGGGGCGACTGGGAGCGCCCGTGATGGGCTGCGGTGCAGGCACTTCGCTGTCCGTCAGTGAAACACGGCGTGTTTCGCCAAAATCTTGTGCACGCTTCGGTCGGGTGCGAGCGTCCGCACATGTCGCCGCGAGAGGTCTCGGAGCGCAGCCCCGTACATGTCCTCGTCGACGCATGGGAGCGTACCCACGGCCCGAAGCGACTCCCGACCGAGGTCTGGGCACGTTGGAGCGGTGCTGAGAAGCCGACGATCCAGCGCGGCAGCCTGCGGACTCTGCTCGCGCGGTGGCGCGCGGGAGACGCGCGACTGGCCGAGCATCCCGGCCTCCGCCGGGCGATCGTGTCGGTCCTCAGCGCGGTGCGCCCCGTGAGCGAGGACGAGCTCTTCGGCGAAGGCGTCGAAGCTCGCCCGCCGTCGTCTGGCTTCCCTTTCATTGCCTCCCCCGCCCTCGGCGAGCTCGACCCCACGATCGACGAGCCCTTCCACGCGGCGGCGCTTCATCGAGTGCGTGGACCGCGTGCGCCCGCGGCGAGCATCGACGACGCCCCGCAGAGCCTCGACCTGCTCGACCTGCCGGTGCGCGACCTCACGCTCTGGGTGGTGCTCCCGCCGGGCGCGGGCAGGTCGTTCGCGGCCCACCGGACTCGCCATCGTGGGCGCTCGCCAGGCTCTCCCTACGGGAGGACTCTCCGGCCGCCCGAGGTCCTGTCGCTCGTCACGCCCTCGGTCGAGGCGCTCGACACCGTCGGTGACGACGTCCCGCTCCTGATCGAACTCGAGGCGCTCGGCGACGGAACGCGCGCGTTCCTCGACCGCCTCTCCTCGCGTCGTGAGGGCTGCGCGGTGCTGGCCTCGAGCGCGCCGCCGGAGCCCGTGGGTGACTTCCAGGTGTACGCCTGGCGCGCGGACGTGGCGTGGCGTGAGGGCTACGTCCGTTGGGTCGCCCGACGG
>JBDHVF010000171.1:0-12019 GCA_039809605.1 Polyangiales bacterium
CGTCACGTCCGCCATCGCGTCGCCCGCGAGGTCGTCGCTCGCGTCGAAGGGCGTCGCATCAACGGCGTCGAGCGTCGCGTCGGCGGCGTCGAGCGTCGCGTCCGCGCCCGCGTCGCCGCCGTCTGCGCCCGCGTCGGCCTCGCCGTCCGCGCCGTCGGCGCTCGCATCGGCGCCGCCGTCCGCGCCGCCGTCGGCGCCTTCGCGCACGAGCACCGAGGCGTTGAGCGCGTTGCTGCACAGCATGGTGGTCGCGACGCGCGCCGAGCACGTGCCCTCCCGAGGGACCATGAGCTCGCCGACGCAGTCGGGGTCTCGCGCGCACTGCGCGCGGCACGTGCCGCCGAGGCAGCCCGCGCGCTCGGGGCAATCCGACGGGAGCGCGCACGCGAGCGCCGTCAGCGGAGGCACGCACACGCGCTTGTCGATCTGGCCGCTGCCCGCGCACACGAGGCCCGGCGGGCAGTCGCGCTGCGTCCTGCACTGCGCGCGGCACGTGCCGGCCGAGCAGATGAGCGGCTCGGCGCAGTCGTCGTTGAAGACGCAGCGGTCCCCCTCGGTCTTCTTCGGCTCCGCGCACGCCGCCACCGCGACCATCACGAACGCGAGCGCGGCGTGAACCGCGGCCCCGCGGCCCCTCACTCCGGTCCCCTCAGCGAGCACGCGCTACTTAGACCCGAGCCGCCACCCCGATCCGCCACCCCCGCCTCTCACGACACCCTACAAATTAAGCCCTTTCGCGAGACGGCACGGACCCTGATGCGCCCCCACGCATGACGCTCGACGCAACCCCACCCCCCGACGACCTCGACTCGCCCCACGCGCGCCTCCGGCGCGTGGGCATCGACGCCCTCAGCGACACCGAGCTCCTCGCGCTCGTGCTCGGCACCGGCAAACCCTCTTCGAACGAGCTCACGAGCGCGCGCACGCTCCTCGCGGCGCACGAGGGCCTGCGCGGCGTCTCGCGCACCGGCCTCGGCGTGCTCGCGCGCGACGTGGGCGAGCGCAGGGCCGCGCGCGTGCTGGCCGCCGTCGAGATCGCGCGGCGCGCGGGCGCGGTGCCCCTCGCGCGCTCGGCCCCGTACCGGTCGAGCCGCGACGTGGTGCGCGCGTACGGGCCACGCCTGCTCGACGCCGCCGAGGAGTCTGTGCTCGCCGTGGTGCTCGACGCGCGCCAGCGCCCCGTGGCCGAGCGCGTCGTGGCGCGCGGCTCGGCGAGCGCGTGCCCCGTGAACCCGCGGCAGGTGTTCGCACTGGCCGTGCGCGAGGGCGGCGCGGGCGTGGTGCTCGTGCACAACCACCCCTCGGGCGACCCCACGCCCTCGACCGAAGACATCACCTTCACGCGCATGGTGTCCGAGGCCGGGCGCCTGCTCGACCTGCCCCTCGTCGATCACGTCATCGTGGCGCGCGAGGGGAGCTTCTCGTTCCTCGACGCGGGGCTCCTCAAGCGCGCAGAGGCGACGACGTGAGCGCCGCGCTCCTGCTCCTCGCGCTCGCCGCGCCGAGGCCCGTCGCCCCTGCGCCCCCGCCCGACGCGCGCTTCGTGCTCGGGAACCCCGGCGTTCGCGTGGTGGCGGCGCCTCCCCGGGAGCCCGTGAGACCCTCGCGATTTCGTGCGCTCCGCCCGCTTGACAGGTGATCGCGTGTGGTGTTTCTTCCCGCCCCCAGTTCGAGGAGGACACCGTGTCGAAGCGCACCTATCAACCGAGCCGTACCCACCGCAAGCGCACCCACGGATTCCGTGCGCGCATGAAGACCGCGGGCGGGCGCACCGTGCTCAAGAACCGCCGCCGCAAGGGCCGCGCGCGCCTCGCCGTCTCGACCTACGAGAAGTAGCGAGCGCGCCCCGTCGCTGCTACGCCTCCGCCCCCGGAAGTGAGAGCGCATTGGGGTACGGCTTTCCCAGGACCGATCGCGTCACCCGACGTGAGGACTTCCTCACGGCCCAGAAGAAGGGCCGGCGCGTTCACTCGCAGCATTTCGTGATCGTGCTCTACAACCGGGGCGACGGCGCAGGGCCTCGCCTCGGCCTCGTCACGAGCCGCAAGGTCGCGAACGCCGTGGGGCGCAACCGCGTGCGGCGCGTGGTGAGAGAGACCTTCAGGCTCCACCGAGAGGATTTTCCCGCGCAGCACGACGCCATCGTGATCGCGCGCGAGGGGGCCGCCGGGCTTGATTCCGCGGCGATCCGTGGCGAGATTCTCGCGGCCCTCGCGCGACGCAAGGGAGCGCCACCCCACGCCCGCACCCCCGACCGCACGGTGAAGCCATGATCCGCGTCCTGCTCCTCGCGTTGATCCGTGCGTACCGCTTCGCGATCTCACCCCTGCTGGGCAACGTCTGCCGCTTCGAGCCCTCGTGCTCGCGCTACTCGATGACCTGCATCGAGCGCTTCGGCGCGCTCCGCGGCTCGTGGCTCACCGTCAAGCGGCTCTCGCGCTGCCACCCCTTCTGCCCGGGCGGGTACGACCCGCCGCCTCCGCTCGACCCTCCTCACTCAACACCACCCGGCGCGCCGCCCGCGTCGGCAGGACGCTGACGCATGAGCAACGACTCCTCGCGGTTCATCCTGATCGCCATCGTCGTCGCGGCGATCGGGTACTTCTTGTGGAACCGCTACCACGAAGCGCCCACGCCGCGCCGCCCCGACGAGCCCGCGCTCCCCATGGCGAGCGCGCACCCGTACGCCAACCTCCGCCTCACGACCGGGAGCAACGGCTTCGACGCGGTGGTCTCCACCCGCTCGGGCGCGCTCACGTCGGTGCGCCTCAACGACCCGCAGTTCCGCTTCAAGAAGCCGCGGATGGTGCCCGCGTCGCGCGACGACGACCCGCGCACGCCCAACCCCGCGCGCGGCCGCCCGGCGCCCGACAGCGAGGGCATCTCGGCGCTCATCGAGCGGATCTTTCCGCCCGCCCCGCGCGAGAACGAGGCCGAGCTGCGCCCCGACCCCGACCGCCGCATCGAGCTCGTCTCCACGTGGGAGGAGCCCTCCCTGCCGCTGCGCACCGAGCTCTTCGTCAAGCGCGGCGACGCGATGGTCACGCCCTACTGGTTCGACTACGAGGGCCGGCAGGTGTCGCCCCGCGAGGTCGAGCTCACGTGGCGCGGCGGCGACGTCGAGGTCGTGCGGCGCGTGCGCGCGGCGTCGCCCTACGCGCTCTCGGTCGTGACCGAGGTGACCAACCACGGCGCGCCCGCGACGGTCGAGTACAGGCTCCCGATCTACCAGTGGACCGAGCGCGACGAGGAGACGGGCAGCTTCTTCGGCCGCCGCCCGTGGCAGATCTCCGAGGGCGCGTGCCGCCACGGCGGAGACCTCTTCCGCGAGGCGCGCGACGACATGGAGAAGCGCTCGTACAACGAGGCGCTGCCCGGCACCGCCCGCTTCGTCGCCGTGAGCAACCTCTACTTCGCGCAGGCCCTCGTGCCGCAGGGCAGCCCCTCGGTGCGCTGCACCCTCTACGCGTGGAACCGCCCCTCGAACGAGCACGCCCTCGGGTCGATCTACACGGGCGAGCTCTGGTGGCCGCGCGCCGAGCTCGCCACCGGCGCCACGCGCCGCTACGAGACCACGGCGTACTTCGGCCCCAAGGTCGACACCACCCTCGCGGCCACCGACCCGGCGCTCGTCGACACGATCAACCTGCGGTTCTTCTTCTGGCGCTTCGACGCGTTCAACTTCGGCGTGCGCCAGATGATCCGCTTCATGCGCTTCCTCCACGGCGTCACCGGGAGCTGGGGCGTCGCGATCGTGCTGCTCACCATCTGCATCCGCATCCTGCTTCTGCCGCTGCTCATCCGCAGCATGAAGTCGATGGTGATGATGCAGAAGCTCAAGCCCGAGCTCGACGAGATCAACAAGAAGTTCGGCGACAACACCGAGGCCCGCGGCCTCGCCATGATGGAGCTCTACCGCAAGCACGGCATGAGCCCCTTCTCGCAGGTGTCGGGCTGCCTGCCGCTCGTCGCGCAGCTCCCCATCTGGGCGGCGCTCTACTCGTCGCTCCAGACGTCGGTGGAGCTCTTCCACGCGCCCTTCGTGCTCTGGTACCACGACCTCTCGGCGCCCGACCCCTTCTTCGTGCTGCCGCTGGTGCTCGGCGGGATGATGTTCCTGCAGCAGAAGATCATGCCGCCGCAGGGCATGGACCCGATGCAGACCAAGATGCTCGTGTACTTCATGCCGGGCTTCATGACCCTCATCTCGCTGCTGCTGCCCTCGGGCCTCGCCCTCTACATGCTCGTGAACACCATGCTCGGCATCGCGCAGCAGTGGTACACGAAGCGCCATATGGACACCTCGAACACCGGCGGCGGGGGAGGCACCAGCGGCATCGTGGTCAAGCCCCTCGTCGAGACGGCCTCCGCGGGAGCGAAGAAATGACCGAGACCGAGCAGCGCCGACCGCTGACCGACCCCGACGCCATCGCGGCCGTGTCGACCTTCCTCTCGACCACGCTCGCCGACATGGGCTTCGACTGCACGGTGCACGTGCACGAGCAGGAGCGCGAGACCGTGTTCGAACTCATGGGCCCCGACGCGCAGGAGGCCGTGGGCAAGAAGGGCGCGACCCTCGACGCCCTGCAGGTGCTCGCCTCGCGCGTGGCGTCGAAGCACCTGCGCGGCGAGCGCGCCAACCTGGTGATCGACGCCGCGGGCTGGCGCGAGCAGCGCGAGCGCACGCTCACCTCGATGGCCCAGAAGCTCGGCAAGCAGTGCGTCGCGCAGGGCAAGGTCATCGTGATGGACCCGCTCCCGCCGCGCGAGCGAAGGGTCATTCACATGGCCCTCGCGCGCTTCCCCGGCGTCACCACCGAGAGCGAGGGCGAGGGCGAGGAGCGGCGCATCCGCATCATCCCCATGCCCGACCCCAACGCGCGCCCCGCCCGCGGTCGGTGAGCGGTCTTCGCACCATCCTCGTCGTCGACAACTACGACTCGTTCACCTGGAACCTCGTGCAGCTCCTCGGCGCCGTCGCGGCGGGGCGCGCGCGGGTCCGCGTGGTGCGCAACGACGAGCGCTCGGTCGAGGAGCTCCTCGCCGAGCGCCCCTGGCGCGTGGTGATCTCACCGGGGCCCGGCGACCCCTCGCGCGCGGGCGTGAGCAACGCCCTCGTCGCGCGCGCGACCGCGCCCCTGCTGGGCGTGTGCCTCGGCCACCAGTGCCTCGCGGCGGCCTTCGGGGCGCGGGTCGTGCGGAGCCGTGAGCCCGTGCACGGCAAGGCCGCGGAGGTCTTTCACGACGGCCGCGGGCTCTTCGAGGGGCTCCCTTCGCCCTTCACCGCGGCGCGCTACCACTCGCTCGCGGTCGACCCCGCGACGGTGCCCGGCTGCCTCGAGGTCACGGCGCGCACGGCCGACGGAGCCATCATGGCGTTGCGCCATCGCGAGCGCCCGCTGGTGGGCGTGCAGTTTCACCCCGAGTCGGTGCTCACCGAGTGTGGGGCCGACCTCGTCGGGAACTTTCTCTCCGACGCTACGCGCCCCAGTTCTTGAGCACCACGACGAACACCACCGCGAGGGCCGCCGCGAGGAGCACGCCGATCTGCAGCGTGCGCGCCGAGCGGGCCGCGTCGTCGGTGAGCCCGCTCGCCTCGGCCGCGCGCACGCGCGAGCCCAGCACGAAGTGGAGCGCCAGCATCACGATCGCCACCGTGAGCTTCCCGTGGAACCACCCGAAGCGAAAGTAGAGCCCGCGCTGCTCGACGATCATGCCGACGCCCGTGAGCGTCGCGATGCCCATCCAGGGCGAGGCCACGGCGCGGTAGATCTTTCGGGCCGCCGAGGCGAGGCGCTGCCTCACGGCGTCGGTCTCTCCCACGGCCGCGGCGAGCACGCGGGTGATGCTCACCAGGCTGCCCACCCAGAAGAGCAGCGAGAACACGTGGAGCGCGAGCAGGACGAGGTGCAGTCGGGCCATGGCGCCGAGGGTCATAGTCGCGGCGCCCCCGCGTTGCAATGGTTGCGCGCCGCGCGGGCGTTGGACTATTCACTCGGCCGTGCGTGACGGCATCACCCGGCGAGGCATGCTCGCGCTCTCGCTGGCCGCGGGGTGCAGCCGCTTTCGCCGCGTGAACGAGGTGGTCTTCGGCGAGGTGGCCGCCCGCACCGGCGAGCGCGCCCTCTGGGGCGAGGACCTGCACCGGGGCATCGAGCTCGCGGTGGCGCAGCACAACGCCCGCGGCGGGCTCAACGGCCGCCCCGTGCGCCTCGCCGTGGCCGACGACGAGAGCCGCGAGGAGCGCGCCGGCAGCCTCGCCACGCGGCTCATCGACCGCGAGTCGGCCATGGTGGTCTTCGGCGAGCTGTCGTCGCACGCCTCGGAGAAGGCCGCCCTGGCCGCGCAGCGCCGCGGCGCGGTGTTCGTCTCGCCCGCGGCCACGGGGCGCGACGTGACGCGCGTGGGCGACATGGCGTTCCGCACGTCGCTGCTCGACGCGGAGCAGGCGTCGGCGCTCGCGCGCTTCGCGCGACAGTCGCTCCAGCGCAGGCGCGCGGCCATCGCGTACCGCCGCAGCTCGCTGCTCAACGTGGGCATGGCCGACGAGTTCGCGCGGGCCTTTCGCGCGGGCGGCGGCGAGCTCGTGCTGCGAGACTCGTACGGAGACGACGCCGACCTCGTGCGCCTCGTCGGCCGCGTGCGCGCCTCGGGGGCCGACGCGGTGTACGCCCCGGCCGACCCCTCCGACGCGGGGCGCATGGCCGTCGCGCTGCGCCAGGGGCGCGTGGGCGCGCAGGTGCTCGGCTCCGACGGGTGGTCGAGCGCCGAGGTGCGCCGCTTCGCGCAAGACGCCGCCGTGGGCGTGGTCTTCACCGACGCGTTCACGTACGCCTCGCCGCGCCCCGAGGTCGAGACCTTCGTCACGGCCTTTCGCGAGCGGCACCGCGCGCAGCCGGGCACCTTCGCGGCCCTCGGCTACGACGCCGCGCGCTGGGTGCTCGTGAACGCCCAGCGCGTGCGCCAGCTCGAGGCCACCGCGCTGCGCGACGCCCTGCTCGGCAGCCGCCTCGACGACGCCGTGGCCAACCCCTTCTCGGTCGACGCGCGCCGGTCGCTCACCCGCGCCGCGTGCGTGCTGCGCTACACGCGCGACGGCGTCGAGCTCGCCGGCACCATGACCCCGTAGCCGCGAGCGCGACCGCGAGCGCCGCGAGCGACGGCGAGCGGTCGCGCGCCCGCCCCGACGTCGAGCACGCGCAGCCGCCGCTCAGCGCGTCTCGCGCGGGCTCCCCCGCGTCGGCGACCGCGTCGGCATCGGTCACGTCGGGCTCGATCGTCACGTCGGGCTCGGTCGCCACGTCGGGCTCGGTCACGTCGGGCTCGGTCATCACATCGGGCGCGACAACATCGGGCGCCGTCATCGCGTCGGGCGGCGGGGGCGGCGGCGGAGGGGGCGGAGGCGGCGGAGGCGGCGGAGGTGGCGGTGGCGGTGGCGGTGGAGGCGGTGGAGGCGCAGGCGCGCAGCCGCCGCGGTGCGAGCCGCGGGGCTCGGAGATGCTGGCGGTGGGCATTCCGCACGTGGAGCAGATCTCGGCGCGGTTGGGGTACGCGAGCGCGACGCCCGCGTAGTGCTCGGCCGACGGCGGGTAGTGCACGTAGCCCCACACGAGCTCTTGATACGGGTAGTTGCCGCGGGTCTGCGCCGACGCCACGCCGGGCGTGCGGAACTCGGGCCGCGACGCCGAGTACATCGGGTTGTTCGGGTTGTTGCGGAACGAGAACCCGTTGTAGCCCCACACGGGGAAGTACCAGTCCTCGATGATCTGCGGGTCGTTGTTGCCGACGCAGGGCGACGCGCGCCACTTGTCGGCCAGGATCGCCGCGCCCACCGAGACGTTGTACGCGGGCGACGAGGCCACGCGGCTGGCGTCGTACGCGCTCGTCTCGCCGCGGCGCATCCCGCTCGTCACCTGCGCGATGCCGTAGCCGCAGTCGAACGAGATCACCGTCTGGTTGGTCGAGCAGAACTGCCGCCAGCTCGACTCGGTCATGTAGATCGCCTTGAGCAGCACGCACGGAAAGCTCACCGCCACCGTGTCGCGCGGCCCCGATCCTCCGCACCACCCGCTGCCCGAGCCGATGGTGGTGCGGCCGCCGAAGTCCCACCCGAGCGAGCCGTAACGCGTGGGGCCCGCGGCGATCTGGTCGAAGAGCGACGCCATCGCCGACACCGAGGGGTTCGTGCCCGACGCGGGCGCCACGCGGCACGACGCACACGGAGGGCACGCCGCGCCGCCGCTGCACTGAGCGCGCGCGGCGGGGGTCGCGAGCAGCGCGGCCGACGCGCTCGCGACGAGGAGCGCCGCGGCCCTCACGGCGCCACCGCGCCCGGCGCGAAGCCCACGAACTCGACGTAGGTCTCGGCGCCGTCGACCTGCACCGCGCGGCGCGCCACGCGGTCGTAGAGCCCCAGCGTCTCGCGCGAGGCGGTGCGGTGGCGCAGCGCGAGCCAGCGCCCGTCGGGGCTCTCGCCGAGGGCCTCGTCGGCGCCGTCTCCGAGCGGCGCGACGCGCGAGGGCAGCCGCGGGAACGCCTCGATCACCCCGAGCCCGCGGTCGCCCGGCAGCGAGATCACGATGGCCCCGTCGCGGAGGGTGCGCGGCATCAGGTGGTCGCTCGCCGCGCGCCACCGCACCGTGAGCCGGTCGGGCGCGAGCGCGGGGCCGTGCGCGGGGAGCGTCACCACCTCGTACACGCCCTCGCGCCGCTGGCTCGCGCGCACGAAGGCCACCTCGTCGCGCGCGGGGTCGTACGAGAAGTCTCGCGCGAGCGGCTCCATGCGCTCGACCAGGGGGCGCGCGGTGCGGGCGCCCACGTCGAGCGCGAAGAGCGACGCGCCGCCCTCGTGCACGTGGTAGACGAGCACCTCGTCGCCGCCGAGCGACGCCGCGAGGAAGGCGATCATCCCGCGGCCCGTCCACGCCGCGCGCGTCGCCCCGTTGGCCGGGTCGACCACGTCGAGCGAGAGCTCGTCGACGCGCTCGCGCAGCACGCGGTCTCGCGCGATGGGGTCTTCTCCGTCGCGGCCGCGCTGCACCACCACCGAGCCGCGCCCGGTCACGACCGCGCGCGACGCGTCGGTGAGGCCCCCCGCGAGGCGCGCCGGGGCGCGGCCCTCCTCGACGCGCCACAGGGCGCTCTCGTAGGTGCTCCCGCGGCGAGACTCGCGCTCGGCGGCCACCACGTACACCTTCGGGTGCGCGGGGTCGCGCGGGTCGAGCGTGCCCCTGCGCGCCGAGCCCGCCGCGTGCGTCACGGCCCCGAGCGCCCGCGGCTGGGCGTGTGTGCCCGGCGCGCGCACGACCACGCGCGTCTCGGTGCCCTCGGGCGCGCCTTCGAGCAGCACCACGGGCGGCGGCGGTGCGTCGCGGCGCGGGTCGGCGGGCACCTCGCGCGACGAGAGCGCCCACCACGCGCACGCGCTCGTGAGGGCGGCCAGGGCGAGGCCCGAGCGGAGCTTCATGGCCGCGGAGGATATCACCGCCGTTCGGCGGCGCGCTCGAGGCGCATCCACGCGCGCTCGTCGAGGCCGTCGTCGAGCACGCGCTCGAGGGCCCTGCGCAAGGGGTCGCTCGCGGAGCTCTCGGCCGCCACGCGCACGCGCGTGAGGGCCTCGTCGCGCCCCTCGTCGAGCGCGGCGAGCACCATGGCCGCGGCGGCGCGCTGCTCGGGCGCGGCCGTCGGGTCGCCGAGCACCTCGACGAGCTCGGTGCGCTCGAGCGCGTTGCTGCGGTAGATGGTCTCGCCCCGCGCGCGGGCCTGGAGCGCCGCGCGCCAGGCGTCGAAGGGCATCTCACCCCGGGCGAGCAGGGCGCGGGTGCGCGCGGTGGCCTGGGCCGCGCGCTGCGCGTGCAGGGCGTCGCGGATGCGCTCGCCCACGGCGCGTCGCTGCCACGCGCCCAGGGCGGGGCCCGTCACCACGAGCTCGCGGCCGTCGCGCAGCGCGATCACCAGGCCCCGCGGCTCGTCGCGCACCTCGTCGACCATGGCGTAGGGCACGAAGCGGTCCTCGATCTCGCCGCGCACCGTGAGGCCGTCGGCGCCGACGAGCACCTCCATGGTGTCGACCGGGCGGAGCATCACCACGGTGAGCAGCGCCGTCGTCGCGAGCGGCAGCAGCATCACCACGCCGGCCCAAGGGAACACCATGAACGAGAACAGCGTGAGCAGGGCGAGCATCAGGGCCGAGAAGCCCATGGCGAACGCGCCGAAGAACCACGCCATGCGGGCCCACGTCGAGCGCGTTTCGAAGAGCATCGCGCGCTGGCCCACGCCCACGCCCGCCGCGTCGAGGCACGCGCGCGCGGTCTCGGGGCCGTCGACCATCGCCACGAGCTCGTCGCCGCCCTCGAACTGCAGCACCACGCGCTCGCCCTCGGGCGCGGGCTCGTGCCAGCCCGAGGTGAGCGCCGCGCGGGGGCGGGCCCACGCGGCGCCGAGCCTGGGCTGCCAGGCGACGCGGTCGCCGTCGAGGCGCAGCGAGCCGGGCTGCAGCCGCACCGAGCGGGCGAGGGCCACGGCCGCGAGGGTCACCGCGCCGAGGCCCGCGAGGGTGAGTCCGCCGGGGGCGCTCGTGGCGACGAAGAGGGGCACGGTCGCCAGGCCCCCGAACACGCCGACGTGTCGCGCGGCCCTTCGGCGCCGCACGCCGGCCACCGTAGAGAGCACCTCGACGCGCTCGTCAGGCAAGGTCATCACAGTGAGTGTAGTGCCGCGCGCGCGCTTCGGCAGTGCGCGACCTTCGAAGAAAGGTAGGAATAGGGCGCATGAGAGCCATCGTCGTGAACGCGCCGGGGGGACCCGAGCGCATGGAGCTCGTCGAGCTGCCCACCCCCACGCCCGGCGAGGGCGAGGCGCTGATCGAGGTCGAGGCCGCGGGCGTGAACTTCATCGACACCTACCACCGCGCGGGGGTCTACCCCCTTCCGCGGCCCGTGCGCCTCGGGCGTGAGGGGGCGGGCGTGGTCGTCGCCGTCGGCCCCGGCGCCGCGCACGTTCGCGAGGGCGAGCGCATGGCCTGGTGCGACGTGCAGGGATCGTATGCGACCCACGTCGTCGCGCCCGTCTCGCGGCTCGTGCCGGTGCCCTCCGAGGTCGACGGGCGCACCGCGGCGGCCGCGATGCTCCAGGGCATGACCGCGCACTACCTCACGCGCAGCACCTACGCGCTCGAGCCCGGGGACACGTGCCTGGTGCTGGCGGCCGCGGGGGGCGTCGGGCTGCTGCTCTGCCAGATGGCGCGGGCGTGCGGCGCGCGGGCCATCGGCGTCGTCTCGACCGCCGAGAAGGCCGCGCTCGCGAGGGAGCTCGGCGCCCACGACGTGATCATCCCGAAGGACGGTCGCTTCGCCGACGAGGCGCTGGCCCTCACGGGCGGCCGCGGGGTCGACGTGGTCTACGACGGCGTCGGGAAAGACTCGTGGGAGGAGTCGCTCCGCGCCGTGCGCCCCCGCGGGATGCTCGTGCTCTTCGGCCAGTCGAGCGGGCTCGTGCCGCCCATCGACCCGCTGGCCCTGATGCGCCGGGGGTCGGTCTTTCTCACGCGCCCCAACCTCGCGGACTACACCGCCACGCGCGAGGAGCTCCTCGAGCGCGCGAGGGACCTCTTCTACGCCGTGGCGCGCGAGGGGCTGCGCGTGCGCGTCGGCGAGGAGCACCCGCTCGCCCGCGCGGCCGACGCGCACCGCAGGCTCGAGTCGCGCGCCACCACGGGCAAGGTGCTGCTCATCCCGTGACGCACCCCCTTTGCGTTGCGAGGCCGTTGGCGGTAGAGGTCGCACCGCCCGTGAGAACCTTCGCCCCTTACGCCTCCTTCGCGCTCGCGCTCTCCCTCGCCGGCTGCGGCGACGACGCGCCCCTTCGCTTCGTCGAGCAGGACGCCGCCCCCGCGCCCGACGTCACCGACACCGACGTCGAGGCGCCCGACGGCGCGGGCTACGACGCGCCGCCCCCGCTCGACCGCGCCGTCTACCGGCGGCGAAACCGGATCGAGCGGTTCTTCGCAAAGATCAAACAC
>JBDHVF010000172.1:0-11992 GCA_039809605.1 Polyangiales bacterium
GAGCTCGAGGTGTACGCCGCGGCCGAGCGCGGCCTCGACGACGAGCGCGGCGACGACGACGAGCCCCGCGCCGAGCGCGACGCGCAGGCCCTCGCGGTCTACACGCAGCTCGAGCGCCTCGGGGCCGCCGTCGAGTCGCTCTTCGGCGCCGCGATGGCCCGCAGGCTCCGCCTCGCGCACGAGCCCCCGCGCGACCCCGCGTCGCTCGCGCACGCCGCCGACCGCGTGCTCGACGCGCTCGCGCACACGCCGCTGCCCGCGCCGCGCTTCGAGGGCGTGGGCCCGGTCGACGCGGGCGTGTGGGCCGACCGCCTCGCCGCGCCCCTCGCGAGGCTCAAGGCCGCGCGCGCGAAGGTCAACCAGGAGGACAGGGAGCTCGCCGCGGCCATCATCGCCCGCGACCAGGCCGTGCAGACCTTGAGCGAGGCGATGGCCGAGGCCCTCACGCTGGCCCGCGCGCTCGCGCGCGTCGCCGACCGCGCGTCGCTCTTCGGCGAGCTGCGCGCCACGGTCGACTACAGCACCTCGATGCCCGACGAAGAGTGAAAGCCCCCGCGCGACCGCGCGGCGGTTTTCGCCTACGCTCGCGCGCCATGCGCCTCCGATGGATCGCTCCGCTCGCGCTCGCGGCGGCCTCGTGCGACGAGCCCGCGCCCGCGTCGCAGCAGGTCGCGCGCTACCAGGGCCCCACGCGCGTGACCCTGGGCTCGGGCGCCGCGCGCGTCACGCTGCGCCTCGACCGCTTCGGCGTGCGCATCGCCGACCGCGACGGCGCCACGGTGCTCGACACGCTCGACGACGCGCCGGGCGCCGCGGGCGACCCCCACCCCGCGTTCGGCGCGCTCGGCGCCACGCGCCGCGACGTGACCGTGCGACCGCCCATCATCGAGGGCTGGGACCACGTCACCATCACCGACGGCCCGTGGCTCCACGGCACGGCCGTGGCGCGCGCGCAGGTCGACGGAGACCGCGCGTCGATCGACCTCGTCGACCCGTCGCGCCCGCGCGCCACGATGCACCTCGACCTCACGGTGCTCGACGACGAGGTGCGCTTCGAAGCGCGCGCGGGCGGCGACGCGGGCCCGCTCGACCGTACGGGGCTGTCGTTCACGCTGAGCTCCGACGAGCACTTCTTCGGCCTCGGCGAGCGCTACGTGACGGTCGACCACCGGGGCCAGCATTTCGAGTGCTGGACCGAGGAGGGCGGCCTCGGCGGCGGCGAGCGCGCGCGGCCCGGCGCCAGCAACCCCTTCCCCAACGGCGAGGGGATGACGCACATCCCCATTCCCTTCGTGCTCTCGACGAGGGGCTACGGGCTGTGGATCGACACCACCGCGCGCACGGGCTTCGACCTGGGCGCCGAGGTGCCGTCGGCGTGGAGGGTCTACGCCGACGAAGCCTCCCTGCGCTTCACGGTGATGGTGCACCGCGACCCCCGCGACACGCTCGCGCACTTCACCCGGCTCACGGGCCGCGCGCACGCGCCCGCGCCGTGGGTGTTCGGCCCGCGCCGCCGCGTCGACCACGGCGCCATGGTGGGCGCCGAGCCCGAGTGGCTCGCGCTGCGCACGCACCACGTACCGACCACGATGGCCGACGACACGACGCACTTCCTCCCGCACGCGGGGGGCGCGGGGCGCGAAGACGAGCTGCGCGCGTGGAACCGCCAGCTCCACGCGTACGGGTACAAGTCCATCGCGTACTTCAACGCCAACGTGTCGGCCGACCGGCCCGCGGCGCGCGAGCTCGCGGCGTACGGGCGCGCCCACGACCTCTTCGTGCGCACCGAGTCGGGCGCCGAGTTCGTCACGTCGATCGTGTCGGGCGGCGCGCAGCCCACGCTCACCGTCGACCTCACGAAGCCCGAGGCCGCCGCGTGGTGGACGGGCCTCCAGCAAGGGGCCCTCGACCTCGGCTACGACGGCTGGATGCTCGACTTCGGCGAGTACATCCCGCCCGACGCGCGCATGGCCGACGGGCGCAGCGGGTGGGTGATGCACAACGCCTTCCCGGTGCTCATGCAGCGCGTGTCGTACGAGTTCCTTCGAAGGGCGCGCGGCGACGACTTCATGTTCTTCGCGCGCGCGGGGTACACGGGCACGCAGGCCGTGGTGCCGATGGTGTGGTCGGGCGACCCCAGCGCGAGCTTCGAGCCCGCGCGGGGACTGCCCGCCAACGTGCGCGCGGGCGTGAACGCGGGGCTCTCGGGCATCCCCTACTGGGGCAGCGACATCTCGGGCTACACGTGCCTCAACGACCCGCCCGCGGACAAGGAGGTCTACCTCCGCTGGGCCGAGTTCGGCGCGCTCTCGCCCGACATGCACGACGAGAACGCGTGCTCGGGCGCCCCCGCGGGCTCGCCCCCCAAATGGACCCTCTGGAGCGACGCCGAGACCACCGAGGTCTACGCCCGCTACGCGCGGCTCCACACCCGGCTGATCCCCTACCTCTACGCCGCCGCGAAGGAGGCCGAGGCCACGGGCCTGCCCATCATGCGCCACCCGGTGCTCACGCACCCTGCTGAACCCGACGCGTGGCGCGTGCAGTACGAGTACTGGTTCGGCCCCGCGCTCTACGCCGCGCCCGTGGTCGAACGCGGCGCGCGCACGCGCTCGCTGTGGCTCCCGCCGGGCCGCTGGGTCGACTGGTGGACGCTCGACATGGTCGAGGGCGGGCGCACGGTCACGCGCGACGCGCCGCTCGACGTGATCCCGCTCTACCAGCGCGAGGGCACGCTCGTGGCGATGCTCGACCCGCGCGTCGAGACCCTCGTGCCCGACGAGCGCGACGACGTGGTGAGCGCGCGCGAGGTCGACGGCGTGCTCGACGTGCGGGGCGCCGTGCGCCGCGGAGACCCCCGCGCCACGGCCTCGCTCGCCGACGAGACCGCGCTCGAAGCGCTGGCGGGCGACGGCGCGCCCGCGCTGCCGCAGGGCTACACCATGGCCGCGAGCGACGACGAGCTCGCGACGTGCGCTCGCTGCGGCCGCGTCGACGCGCTCTCCTCGGGCGGCGCGCGCGTGCGGCTCACGACCGAGGGCGCGATGGAGTCTCGCGTCGCGGCCGGCGCGCTCACGCTGTCGCACCGCGCGACGCGCGCGCTTCGGGTGCGCTGGGACGTGGTGGTTCGGTAGCGCGTCTACTCGCGCCAGTGCGGCGGGTACGTGCGGTCGTAGCCGGGGATGGTCTCGATGCGCGCGCACCACTGCGCCACGTGGGGGTAGCGCGGGGTGAGGGGCGCGACGCCGAAGGCGAGGGGCCTCGCCTTCTCGCGCGTGGCGACGCGCACGAAGTACTGCACCACGGGGAAGATCGAGAGGTCGGCGGCGGTCATGCGCTTGCCGACGACCCAGGGCGTGGTGGCGAGCGTGGCCTCGAGGCGCGAGAGCTCGTCGCGCACCTTCGCGGCGGCGTGGCCGAGCTCGTCGTCGGTGGAGGGTGTGTTGTAGAGCACGGGCCGCGCGAGGCTCGTCACCGCGGTGGTGAAGTGGTTCTCGCTCTCGAGCATCGCGCACCAGATGGCGCCCGTCTCGGCGGGCGTGGTGCCGAAGATCGGGGGATCTGGGTACTTCGCGTCGAGCCAGGCCATGATCGCCATCGACTCGTGCAGCACCAGGTCTCCGTCGCGCACCGCGGGGACCTTGCCCCTGGGGTTGATCGCCAGGTACTCGGGCGACTTGTGCTCGCCCTTCGAGAACTGAAGGAGCCGCGACTCGTACGCCACGCCCTTCACCGCCGCGGTGAGCAGCACGCGCCACGAGGGGGCGCTCCCGCTGCCCCAGAAGATCTCCAACGACATTCGATCGCCTCCGTTGTGGGGGCCGTGACGTTACCGCGACGGCGCCGCCGCGCGCCACGCGCCCTTGGAGAACCCTCACGCATCGGATAGAACCCTCGGCTACCGAGGTGCTTCGATGGCTCGTCTGGCAACGATCGCCCGCGTCGCGGGCGCAGTGACGCTGCTCTGCGCGTGCTCCGAGGGGCCCGCGCGCTTCGCCGCCGCGACCGACGCCGAGGCCGACGTGCGGGTGCCCCGCGAGGCCGCCGTCGACGCGCCCGACGCGGCCTCGCCCGACGTCGCCGCGCCCACCGATCGCCCCGCGGTGCGCACCGTGAGGACGGTGATCGCCATGGGCGCCCCGGCCGACGCGCCGATGCGCTTCGGCGGCCCCGAGTCGACGACCAACGCGCCGACGTGGGTGTACCCCGAGGACCGGACGATCATCCCGCCGAACCTCCCGAGCTTCGAGCTGCACTTCATGCCCGGCGCGGGCAACGAGCTCTTCGAAGCGACCTTCGCGGGCGACGTGGTCGACGTGAAGGTCTACGCGACCTGCACGCCCGTGGGCGGCGGCTGCGCGCTCGCGCTCCCGCAGGAGGCGCTCGATCAGATCGCCGCGGCGGGGCGCGCGGGCGGCGGCGTGCGCATGACCCTGCGCGGCACGGCGATGGGCGCGATGGGCGGCGCCGTGGCGCGCTCGGCGACGCGCTTCCTCGGGCTCACGCAGAGCGACCTGCGCGGCGGGGTGTACTACTGGGCCGCGGGCTCGGGCACGATCGTGCGCTACGAGTTCGGGCGCTCGGGGGCGAGGGCCGAGGCGTTCCTCCGCCCCGACGCGGACCTGGTGGTGTGCGTGGGCTGTCACGCGCTCTCGCGCGACGGCACGCGCATGGTGGCCGGGTCGTTCATCCCGGGGCCCGCGCGCGCGCGGCTCATCGACGTCGCGACGCGCGAGCACGTGGGCGCGCCCATCGCGATGAACTTCGGATCCTTCTCGCCCGACAACCGCAGGCTCCTCGCGTCCGACGGGATGCGCATGGCGCTCTACGACGCGATGACGGGCGCGGCGATGCCGGGCCTCGCCTCGGGCACGAGCGGCTCGCACCCCGACTGGTCGCCGAACGGCGACGTCGCGGTCTTCTCGCGCTCGCGCTCGATGGTCCCCTTCCCCGTGGGCACGCCCGGCCACGACGGCCCCGCCGACCTCATGCTCATGCGCTGGAACGTCTCGACCTTCGGCCCCCCGCGCGCGCTCGTCGAGAGTCAGGGCGAGAACAACTACTACCCGGGCTTCTCGCCCGACGGTCAGTGGGTGGTGTTCAACCGCTCGATGAGCAACTCCGACAACGCCCCCGACGCGTCGCTGTGGGCCGTGCGCGCCGACGGATCGCGCCCGCCCGTCTCGCTCGCGACGGCCAACGGCCGCGACGCCACGTGGGGCAACTCGTGGCCCAAGTGGGCGCCCTTCGTCGAGCGCTACGTGGGCGAGCTCGAGGAGCCCCTCATGTGGATCACCTTCTCGTCGGGCCGTGACTACGGTTTGCGCCTGCGCCAGGGCTCGATGCCCAGGGCCCAGCTCTGGATGGCCGCGTTCCGCCCGAACGCCACGGGCTCGGACCCGACCGCGCCCGCGTTCTGGCTGCCCTTTCAGAACGTCGACGACAGCAACCACATCGCGCAGTGGGTCGAGACCGTGCGCAGGACCGACTGCACCATGGACCGCAACTGCCCCGCGGGCGAGACCTGCGTGCGGGGCATGTGCGTGGGCGCGCCTCCGTGACGACCGACATCGCCCCGCCGCCCGAAGGCACGCTCGAGCGCTGGGCCTGGGATCACCTCCACGCCGCCGACCTCGCGCACAAGCTCGCGCCGCCGCCGCCGCCCGACGTGATCGAGCGCGACGCGCCCGCGCGGAGGGTCATGGCGCCCGTGCGCCCGCGCGAGCTCGTGGTGGCCGAGCGCGCGGAGAAGAGCCCGTCGCCCGGCGCGCTGCGCGACCCGACGCAGCGGGCGAGGCTGTTCCACACGTTCCTGCACCACGAGCTGCAGGCCGCGGAGCTCATGGCGTGGGCGCTGCTCGCGTGGCCCGACGCGCCGCATGCCTTCCGGCGCGGGCTGGTGACGGTCTTCGAAGACGAGGTGCGGCACATGGCGCTCTACGCCGAGCACCTCGAGCGCCTCGGCGCGCGCGTGGGGCAGTGGCCCGTGCGCGACTGGTTCTGGCAGCGCGTGCCGTCGGCCCCGACGCCCGCGCACTTCGTCGCGGCGATGGGCATGGGCTTCGAGGGCGCCAACCTCGATCACTGCGCGCGCTTCGCCGCGCAGCTCCGCGCGGCGGGCGACGACGAGGGCGCGCGCCGCGTCGAGACCGTGGGCGACGAGGAGCTCCCGCACGTGCGCTTCGGGCTCCACTGGTTCCGTCGGTTCACGGGCGCCGACGACTTCGCGACGTGGGAGCGCCACCTGCCGCCGCCGCTCTCGCCGTGGCTGATGAAGGGCCCCGCCCTCGACCGCGGCCGGCGCGCGCGCGCGGGCTTCGACGAGGGCTTTCTCGACGCGCTCGAGGGCTACGCGTGGCACCCGCGGCGAAGCGCGCCTGGTACCTGAACCTCGACGCCGAGGAGGAGCTGCGCCGCCCCGGCGCCGTCAACCCCTCGCGCGCCATGGTCGAACGCTGCGCGCGCCTCGCGTCGAGGCTCACCGGGCTCGTGCCGCCGGGCGACGTCTTCTGGACGCCCGGCGCGTCTCCACCCGACGTCCGCGGCGCTCGCGGCATGGCGTGGTGCCCGACGCCGGGCGCGTTGCGCGCGCTCAGGGCCGCGGGCGCGGCGGCGAGCGACGCGCCCTCGCGGGAGGTGCTCCGCGCGGCCAACCACCGGAGCTTCTCCGCGGGCGTCGCGCAGTGCCTCCCCGGCGCCGCGTACGCGCGCACCGAGGCCGAGCTCGACGACGCGCTGCGCGGGGGATCGATCACGGGCGCGTGGCTGCTCAAGCGCCCGCTGGGCTACCGCGGCGGGGGCAGGCTGCGCGTGCGCGGCGTCGCGCTCGACGAGGCCGCGAGGCGGTGGGCGCGCGCGTCGCTCGCGAGCGACGGGGGCGTGCAGGTCGAGCCCGAGGTCGAGCGCATCGAGGACCACGGCCAGCACGGCTACCTCTCGCGCGACGGGCGCGTGACGTGGGGCGCGCTCACGCGGCAGGTGGTCGACGCGTACGGCGCGTGGGCGGCGACCGAGCGCGCGGGCGACGGCGCGCTCTCGGCCGAGGAGCGACGCGCGCTCGACGAGGTGTGCGAGCGCGTGGCCGAGGCGCTGCGCGCGCTCGGGTACCGGGGGCCCTTCGGGGTCGACGCGTTCCGGTGGAGGGACCCGTCGGGCAGCGCGCGGTACTGCCCGCTCTGCGAGGTGAACGCCCGATACTCGATGGGGTGGGCCGTGGGCATGAGAGACCGCCGCGTCGACATCGGCGAGGGATGACCGGTCACCGCCTCGTCCTGGGAGGGATGCATTCGTTCCGGTCCGTTTCGACCCCGGTGGTGGGTTGCATCAGACTCACCCGCTCCAGTGGCTTGATTTCAAGTGATTTGCTGAAAGGCCAGGGTCGTTGCAGACCCTGCGGAAGCAGCCGCCGATTGCTTGAGCCCGGCCGTTCCGGGGGGACCGTCGGCACGTCTCTCCTGGCACATGAGCTGCTCTGTGGCTCGTCTGGAGAGACGAAGCCCATGCCGCCCCGCACCCCCGCCAACGCCCGCAAGCGCACGACGACCCGCACCACCGCCGCGCACCCGCCGCTCACCAACGAGATGGCCGCGAAGTACCTGCCGCTCGTGCAGCGGCACGCGACGCGCGTGGCGCGCAAGCTCCCGAAGCACGTTCAGGTGGGCGACCTGGTGAGCGCGGGCTGTTGCGGCCTGCTCGACGCGTTCATCAAGTACGACCCCACGCGCATGGAGAGCTTCGACGCGTACGTGGACCACCGCATCCGCGGGGCCATCCTCGACGAGCTGCGCACGTGCGACCCGCTCACGCGCGACCAGCGCGCGTTCGCCAAGCGCGTGGCCTCCGCGCGCCAGAGGCTCGCCAACCGCCTGGGGTGCATGCCCGGCGAGCGCGAGGTGGCCGAGGAGCTCGGGATGACCCTCGCGAAGTACCGCCACCACACCGACCGCATGCACGCGACGGCGGCCCGCAGCGAGGCCGAGCCCTTCAGCGAGGAAGACGAGGACCTCGCCGAGCCCGCCAACGACGCGCCCGAGACCCTCGCCGCGACGAACCAGGAGCGCGAGCGCATCGAGACCGCGATGAGCTTCCTCGCGCCGCGCCACCGCGAGGTGCTGCGGCTCTACTACGCCGAGGGGCGCACGCTGCGGGAGGTGGGCCTCGCGCTCAAGGTCACCGAGTCGCGCGTCTCCCAGATCCACGCCGAGGCCCTCGCGCAGCTCCGCGAGGTGCTCGCCTCGATGCCTGAGTGATCGCGGGCCGGGGCCCCGCGGTGGTATCCTGCGCGCGACATGGGGGAGCGCAGCAGGACCGGTGAGACTGACGACGCACGCGCGCGGTCGAGGCGCGCCGGGCCCGCCTTTCGCGAGGTGCCCCCCGAGCTGCGCGACCGCGAGGTGAGCGCGCGCGCGCTGCAGCCCCTGTGGGAGGCCGTGCGGGCCAGGGGCGTCGACCCCGCGCGCCTCGCCGAAGGGACGGGCTACTCCGTCGCGCACCTCACCGACCCCCGCGCCCGCATCTCGTGGGCGGCCTTCGTGCGCTTCATGCGCAACCTCGGCGAGACCCTCGACGACGGCGGGCTCGTCGCGCTCGGCGCCGAGGCGCTCCAGTCGCCGTTCTTCCGCGCGCTCCTGCTGCCGGGGCGGCTGCTCTTCAGCGTGCCCGAGGTCTACCTCTGGATGTTCAGCGCCGACGGGCCCGCGTCGTCGCTCTTCGTCACCTACGAGGGGCGCATCGAGCAGGTCGGCGCGGGGCGCCTGCGCTTCGAGTCGCGCATGAAGCCCGGCTACGCCGCGTCGCGCGAGAACTACCTGGTCATGCAGGGCTCGCTCATGGGGCTCTCGAAGGCCCTCGGCGCGGGCCCCGCGGAGGTGACGTACGACCCGCTGCCCGACGGGGCCCTCTTCGACATCCGCGTGCCCGCGGGGGGAGGCGCGCTCGCGGCCGCGCGGCGCGGCCTCGACTGGGTCCTCGCCGCGCGCTCGACCGCGGAGGAGCTCCGCCTCGCGAACGCCGAGATCCACCGGCGGTACGTCGAGCTCCAGCGCGAGGTCGACGCGCGCAAGCAGGCCGAGGCCGAGCTCCGCCGCCTCAACGAGGAGCTCGAGCGCCGCGTGGCCGAGCGCACCGCCGCGCTCGAGGCCGAGGTCGCCGAGCGCGAGTCGATGCGCGCCGCGCTCGCGCGCAGCGAGAAGCTCGCCTCGCTCGGGATGCTGAGCGCGGGCATCGCCCACGAGATCAACAACCCCATGGCCTTCGTGTCGAACAACCTCCACGTGCTCGAGGGCTACGCGGGCGCGCTGATGGGGCTCGTCGACGTCTACGAGGGCGCCCGCGCGTCGCTCGCGCGCGTCGACCCCGGCGCGGCCGCCCGGGCGCAGGCGATCGCCGACGAGGCCGACCTGCCGTACGTGCGCGAGAACCTCCTGCGGCTCATCGCGCGCACGCGCGAGGGCGTGCAGCGCGTCACGCGCATCGTCGAAGACCTGCAGAGCCTCGCCCGCACCGACCGCCCCGAGCTCGTGCCCACAAACCTGCGCGCGCTGGCCGACGCGAGCGTCGACGCGCTCCGCGCGCGCCTCGCGCGGCGCGGCATCGACGTCGAGGTCGACTGGGACCCCGACGCCGTCGCGCCCGTGGTGCCCACGCTCATGGCGCAGGCGCTGAACAACCTGTTGACCAACGCCGCGTACGCGGTCGAGGCCGCGCGCCCGGCCGGCGGCGGGCGCATCCGCGTCGAGGGCCGCAGGCAGGGCGCCGAGCAGGTGATCGAGGTGACCGACAACGGCGCGGGCGTCGCGCCCGAGGCGCTCCCGCGGCTCTTCGACCCGTTCTACACCACGAAGCCCACGGGCGAGGGGATGGGCCTCGGGCTCGCGATCACCCACAGCATCGTCGTGAGCCACGGCGGGCGCATCGAGGTCGAGAACCTCCCCGGCGGCGGCGCGCGCTTCCGCGTGCACCTCCCCCTGGAGCCGGGGCGAGCGACCCTGTGGCCGCGCGCGCGCGGGCCCGGCTGACGGTCAGTGCACGCGAGGTAGCACGGGCATGCGCGAGAGGATCTCGGCCTCGCGCTCGGCGAGCGTCTGGATGCGCGCGCGGGCGCGGGCCTCGCCGGCGACGTCCTCGGCGAGCGAGGCGAAGAGGCGGTAGTGCCGCGCCTCCGACGCGAACAGCTCGCGGTACCACCCGCGCAGCGCCGCGGTGGGCGCGTGCTCGCCGAGGAGCTGAAAGCGCTCGCACGAGCGCGCCTCGATCACCGACGCCACCGCGAGCCGGTCGAGCAGGGCGTCGCCCTCGCGGTCGTCGAGGGCGCGGCGCAGGGCGCGGGCGTAGACGTCCTCGCCGGGCGGGCGCGCGGTGAGCCCCCGGCGGCCCATCTCTTCGAAGACCTGCTGCACGTGGGTGAGCTCCTCGCGGGCGAGCTCGGTGAGCTCCCGCACGAGGCGCGGGTGAAAGGGGTAGCGCGCGACGAGGGCCGTGGCGTTCGACGCGGCCTTGAGCTCGCAGTGCAGGTGGTCGACGAGCACGGCGTCGAGGTCCGAGAGCGCGACGTCGACCCATCGCGGGTCGGTGGATGAGACCAGTGCGAGCATCGGGGCGCGTGGTTATACCCCCCGGGCGCGGCGCTGGACATTCCCCCCCGCGCCGCGTATACACCGCGACCCACAGCTCGTTCGGCCACCGCCGCGCACCGTTTCGCGCGGCGTTCCGGCGCCTCTCCCGCGGTCTCGCGGGTCTGTTCCGCAACGTCCGATCGGCACTCCCCACACCCCGCGGCGCACGCGCGTCGCGAGCGCCCGCCGCGCGGGCGCAAGGAACGTCCACACCCTCATGTCCTTCGACTCCCTCGGCCTCTCCCCGCGGCTCGTGCAGAACGCGCAGCGCGCGGGCTTCGTGACCCCGACGCCCATCCAGACCGCGGCGATCCCCGTGGCGCTCTCGGGCCGCGACCTGCTCGGCTGCGCGCAGACCGGCACCGGCAAGACCGCGGCGTTCGTGCTGCCCACGCTCGACCGCCTCGCGGCCGAGCCCATGTCCACCGCGCTCGTGCTCGCCCCCACGCGCGAGCTCGCGCAGCAGATCGCCGACTGCGTGCGCACGCTCTCGGGCGGCGCGGCGCGGGTCGCCTGCGTGCTCGGCGGCGCGTCGATGGGGCAGCAGTCCCACGCGCTGCGCGCGAACCCCCAGTGGATCATCGCCACGCCCGGCCGCCTCATCGACCACATCGAGCGCCGCACCGCGCGCATGGACTCGGTGCGCGTGCTCGTGCTCGACGAGGCCGACCGCATGCTCGACATGGGCTTCGCGCCGCAGCTCCGTCGCATCCTCGCGACGCTGCCCGCCGAGCGCCAGACGCTGCTCTTCTCGGCCACGATGCCGGGCCCCGGCGACCCCGGCTGGCGCGACCTCGTGAAGGCCGGCGTGCGCGACCCGGTGCGCGTGGCCGTCGACCCCCCGCGCGTCGCGGCGCGCGCCGAGCAGGCCCTCTGGATGGTCGACCAGGCGTCGAAGACCCCGGCGCTCCTCTCGCTCCTCGGCGACGAGCCCGGCAGCGTGCTGGTGTTCACCCGCACCAAGCACCGCGCCGACCGCGTGGCGCGGCAGCTCTCGCAGGCGGGCCACCGGGCCGACCGCATCCACGGCGACCGCACGCAGGGCCAGCGCGAGCGCGCCCTCTCGGACTTTCGCGCGGGCGGCGTGCGCGTGCTCGTGGCGACCGACATCGCCGCGCGCGGCATCGACGTCGACGGCGTGGCGCACGTGGTCAACTACGACCTGCCGGCCGACGCCGAGGACTACGTGCACCGCATCGGCCGCACCGCCCGCGCGCAGCGCTCGGGCCGCGCGACCTCGTTCGTGATGCCCGACGAGACCCCCGCGCTGCGGCTCATCGAGCGCCTCGTGGGCGAGCGCCTGCCGCAGGTGAGCGACCGGCGCCGTGAGTTCCCCGCGCCGCCGCCGCTGCCGCCGCGCGCGCCCGTGGCGCACCCGC
>JBDHVF010000173.1:0-11981 GCA_039809605.1 Polyangiales bacterium
CACGCGACCTCGGGGTGCGACGCGACCAGCGCGTCGGCGTGCGCGACCGCGCCCCAGCGCAGCCACGCGTCGCGCGCCGCCACCAGCAGCGGCGCGGCGAGCAGCGCCTGCCCGTGTTCGAACAGCATGCGCCCGGTGCGCTCGAGGGCCAGCGCCTCGTCCTGCACGAAGCCCGCGGCGCGGGCGCCCTCGACCACCTCGGCGTAGCGCGCCTGGGCGCGCCAGAGGTCCCCCTCGCCGCGCGCGCGCTCGGCGGCCACGAGGTCGAGCTTGTGCGCGAAGTTCGCCGGGCAGTGCGCCCTCCACGCGTCGAGCCTCCGCTCGCAGTCGCGCAGCGCCTCGTCGTCGCCCTCGCGCCGCCGCGCGCAGAGGGTGAGGGCCGTGTAGAACGCGTGGTCGGCGGTGGCGAAGATGCCCGCCGCGTGGCCGAGGCCCGCGCGCGCGCGCTCGGACGCGGCCCGCGCGGCCTCGAGGTCGCCCGCGAGGTACGCCGCCTGGAGCCGCAGGATGTCGTAGAGGCACAGGGCCGTGGGGTCGCCGCGGGCCTCGTCGCGGTAGCGCCCCTCGTCGAAATCGTCGTCGTCGAAGGCCGAGGGCGAGCGCGTGAGGCCCTGCATGCAGCGCACGGCCTGGCGGTACGCGCGCTGGATCACCACCATGGCGTGGTTGCCCGCGCGGCCGGCGACGGCCACGCCCGCGGCGACGGCGTCGGCCACCTCGTCGAGGGGGCTGCCGTCGCTCCACCGGTGGTCGACCAGGCCCGAGTGCGCGTAGCACGCGAACTGGAGCTCGCCCGCGTCGGTGCCCGCGCGGATGGCCTCGCGGAAGAGCGCCTGGTCCGACGCCAGGGGCTCGCGCCAGTGGTTCACGTGGTTGGCGAAGGTGTGCAGGGTCTTGCAGAGGAGCGCGGGGTCGCCCGCGCGCCGCGCGAGCTCGACGCCCGCGCGGCCGAAGGCGTAGGCCGTGGCGTGGTCCCCCGTGACCGAGCCGTAGACCATGGCGAAGGTGACGTACACGAACGCCGCCGAGGGGCCGTGGCCGTGGCGAAGGTAGAGCCCGACGGCGCGGGCCACGACCCACGCGAAGAGCCCCGGGTCGCTGAAGTACGCCGCCGAGGGCAGCGCCGCGAGCACGCGCATGGGCGCGCGCCGGGCCTCCTCGGTGCACTCGCCCGCCGCGGCGAGGGCGCTGATGGCGCGGCCGCCGAGGTCCGCGGTCACGGCGTCGAGCTCGGCGCCGACGTCGACCGCGGCGCCCGACGCGGGGAGCTCGAGCCCGAACGGCGTGAGCGCCGCGCGCCCCCACGCGAGCGCGGCGGCGTAGTCGCCCGCGACGGTCGCGTCGACGATGAGCACCTCGTAGACCGCCGCGCGCTCCGAGGGGGTCGAGGCGCGCTCGAGCGCGGCGGCGGCGAGGCGCGCCGCGAGCGCGCGCCGGCCCACGAGCGAGGCGTAGCGCGCCCGCTCGACGTGGAGTGCGAACTCGAGCGCCGGGTGCCGCTCCCAGCCGTCGTCGAGGAGCGCCATCGCGTGGGTGAAGTACCCGAGCGCGGCGGCGTGCGCGCCGGCGAGCGCGGCCTTGCGGCCCGCCCGGAGGTTCAGCTCGCACACGTGGAAGCGCTCGGCGGGGTCGGTGAGGCCCTCGGCGCCGAGGTCGTACTGGTCGACCACGTCGAAGAGCTCGGCGTCGGCCCTGGCCTCGAGCACGCGCGCGAACGCGAGGTGCGCCGCGCGGCGGGCGTCGGGGGGCGTCGCGCGGAGACACGCCTCCTGCACGCGGTCGTGGGCGAAGCGGTAGAGCGCGGGCAGCGCGTCGACCTCGGCGTCGAGCGGGCCCTCGTGGCGCGGCGCCCGGTCGGCGTCGCCCAGGGGCAGCACGAGCCCCGCGTCGAGGGCGGGCCAGAGCGCGTCGAGGGCCGAGGCCCGCGAGCGCCCCGCGACGGAGGCCACGAGGTTGAGGTCGACGCGGTGGCCGAGGCACGCGGCGAGCGAGAGCACGTCGCGGCACGCGGGCGGCAGCCGCGCGATGGCCGAGACCATGAGGTCGACGACGTTGTCGGTCACGCCCTCGCGCTCGATGGCCGCGAGGTCCCACGCCCACGCGGCGGCCGCGGGGTCGAAGCGCAGGTGCCCCGCCGCGCGCAGCGAGCGCAGGAGCTGGAGCACGAAGAACGGATTGGACCCCGCGCGGCGCGCGACGAGCGACGCGAGCGCGCGCACGCCCGCGAGCGCCGCGCCGAGCGCGTCGGCGACGATGCGCGCCACGTCGTCGTCGGAGAGCGGCCCGAGCGCGAGATGCGTGACGGGGGCCGAGCGCGCGAGGTCGGCGAGCGCGGCGCGCAGCGGGTGGCCCTCGGGCACGTCGTCGTCGCGGTACGCGCCCACGAGCAGCAGCGCGCACCCCGCGCCCGGCGCGAGGTGCGCGAGGAGCGTGAGCGACGCGCCGTCGATCCACTGGAGGTCGTCGAAGAAGAGCACCAGCGGGTGCTCGGGCCGCGCGAAGGCGGCGATCGTGTGCCGCACGACCTGCTGGAGCCGTTGGAGCGCCTCGGTAGGCTCGACCTCGGGCGGGGATGGCTGCGCCCCGAGCACGCGCTCGAACTCGGGCACGAGCCCGGTGAGCACCGCGCCGTTGGGGCCCAGCGCGCCCGCGAGGGCCGCGCGCCAGCGCGCGAGGACGTCTTCGGGCTCGGCGAGCACGCGGCGCGCGAGGCACCGCAGCGCCTCGACGAGCGCGCGGTAGGGCAGCGCGCGCTGGAGCTGGTCGAAGCGCCCCGCGGCGAAGAAGCCCCGGCGCGAGAGCACGGGGAGCTCGAGCGAGCGCGCGAGCGACGACTTGCCGGCGCCCGCGGGGCCCGTGACGAGCGCCGCCTCGGGCGCCCCCGCGCAGGCGCGCTCGAAGGCGTCGCGCAGCGCGCGCGCGGCCTCCTCGCGGCCGTAGAGCGCCGCGGGCGGGCGGAGCTCGGAGGAGACGTCCCGCTGCGCGAGCGGAAAGGCCACGACGCGGCGCGCGCTCGCCCACTGCGCGCCCGCGCTCGCGAGGTCGGCGCGCAGCGCGGCGGCGGTCTGGTAGCGGTCCTCGGGGGCCTTGGCGAGGAGCTTCATCACGATGTCGCCGAGGGGCTGCGGCACCGCGCGGTTGCGCTCGTCGGGGGCCACGGGGCGCCGGGCGAGGTGGGCGTGCACGAGCTCGACGGGGTCGTCGAGCGCGAAGGGGGGGGCGCCCGTGAGCATCTCGTAGAAGGTCGCGCCGAGGGCGTAGAGGTCCGCGCGGCGGTCGACGGGGCGGCCCGTGCGCCCGGTCTGCTCGGGCGCGAGGTACGCGAGCGTGCCCTCGAGCTCCACCACGCTCTCGGGCGCCGCGTCGAGCGAGGGGAGCCACGTGGCGAGGTCGAAGTCCACGAGCCACGCGCGCGCCCCGTCGTCGCCGCACACCACGTTCGACGGGTTGATGTCCCGGTGCACCACCCCCGCCGCGTGAACGCCCGCCACCGTGCCCGCCAGCGGCACCGCGAGGGCGAAGAATTCATCGAGCGAGAGCGCCCTCCCCCCGAGCGCCCGGTCGAGGCTGCGCCGGCCCGCGTCCTCTTCGACGAGGCTCAGGCCCCCCTCCGTGGCCTCGAGCCCCAGCGCGTGCACCACGCCCTCGACCGAGAGCCCGCGGAGCACCTCGTACTCGTGCCGCAGCGCCGCGACGTCCCACGGCGCCGCGCGCGCGGTCGACTTGATCACCACCGCGAGCCCGTCTCGCTTGCGGCGCGCGCGGTACACCTCGCGGTCGTGATCGACGCGTATCGGTTCGAGGTCCGTGTAGTCCTCAGGGATCATCCGTGGCTCCGCCCCCAAAGCCATCGCAAGCGTGAGGATGCTCCCGACGCGGCGCAAGGGCGAGGATCTTCGTCCGCGAGACGCGAACGCGCACCGTGGCGTTGTGCTACGCGCGCCGCCTGCCGCGCACGAGCGTGAGCAGGGCGAGCACGGCGAGCGCGGCCGACGCGCCGCGGGCTCGTGGAGCACGGGCCGCGTCGCATCCGCTGGACGCACCCTCCGGGGGATCGCTCCCCACGACGGGGCCCACGTCGCGCGTGGCGTCGAAGGTCGCGTCGATCCCGGGCACGCTCGCGTCGGCCTCGATCGCGTCGGCCACGCCCGCATCACTCACGCTCGCGTCGGCCACGCCCGCGTCGACCTCGATCGCATCACTCACGCTCGCGTCGGCCACGCCCGCGTCGGCCACGCCCGCGTCGGCCACGCCCGCGTCGGCCACGCCCGCGTCGGGGACCGACGCGTCGAGCCCCGGCGGGTCGTCGGGCCCGGCCGCGCACGCGCCGCTCGTGCACACGAAGCCCCGCGGGCAGTTCGAAGAGGTCTCGCAGCGCTCGACGCGCACGACCTCGAGGGCCTGGAGCCGCCCTCGCGCCCCCACTTCGACCGCGAGGCGCGAGCCCGCGGGGAGGTCGACCGCCGTGCGTCGCGCGATCACGCGGCGCGTGCCCCCCGCCGCGGTGGCGATGTCGAAGCCCGTGAGCCACGGGCGCCCCGCGACCGACACGTCGAAGGCCTGCCTGCACGCGGCGCCGGTGGAGGCGCACACCGTGTCGGCGAAGTAGAGCGACACGGCGTAGCGGCCGGCGCCGGGCACGGGCACGCGCAGGCGCGCCGGGCCCGCGCGGTCGACGGCGAAGAGCGCGTCGGGCACGTCGGGGCGGTAGGGGTTGGCGACGGCCGCGCCCATGAGCCGGTCGCCGCTGAGCGCGCCCGCGCGGTTCGGGTCGACGGCGGTGTAGTCGCCCGTGAAGGCGCCCACGTCGGCGTAGCCCGCGTGCAGCCTCGTCGTGGCCGCGGGCGCGCCGCAGCGCAGCCACGCGGCCATCTGCTCGCGCTCGGCGCGCGTGGGCTCGGGCACCATCATCCCGGGGCGTTGCAGGGGCATCGAAGGTTCCCCCTCGGCCGGCATGATCGACGTCGCCACGCGGCGGTTGCGGCGCTGGATGAACCCCAGGTCTTGATACTCCGCGTGGCAGAGGGTGCAGTAGCGCCGCATGAAGGGCTGCCCGTGCGACTCCCACGTGACGCCCGCGGGGCAGTCGGGCGGCGGCGCCTCGGTCACGGGCGGCAGCTCGCGGCGGTCGAGCAGGCCGTAGGCGACGACGTTGTCGCCCGTCACGTAGACCCTGCCGTTGGCGACGACGGGCCCTGCGAACACCGTCGCGTGCGGCAGGTCGTCGTCGGGGGTGCGGTCGGAGCGGTAGATCGGCGCGATGACGTGCAGCGCGCCGGGCGGCCCCTCGGCGGCGTAGGCTTCGAGCAGCCCGTGGTCGTCGTCGAGGACCGGGTGCGTCACCCACACGATGCCCTGCGCGTTGCCGTTGGAGCTCACGAACGGAGACCCGCCCGGCAGCGCGCCCGCGCCCGCGCCGCTCCACGCGAGTTCGAAGCCCGGGTGGGGGGCGGCCCCCCAGATCGTCGCGCAGGGGCTCTGCGTGTTGCGGTACGCCAGCCGGCGGAACTGCGCCGCGCACTGCGCGGGCGTCGGGTCGCTCGTGCGCACGAGGCGCAGCGCGGCCACGCCGCGTGGGGAGTCCGCGCGCCCGCCCACCTCGTCGGCGCCGATGGCGTAGAGGTAGCGGCCCGTGTGCCCTTCGAAGTACGCCGCGTTGGCGCGGATGCCCCCCGAGGTCGAGTGCAGAAAGAGCTCGCGGCTGTCGAGCTCGGCGCCCACGAGCCCCGCGAGGTCGGCCTCGCCGTGCAGCCGCGAGGGGCCGACGCCGCCCATGCGGTCGCGGTCGACGAGGTAGAAGAAGCCGTCCTTGCCGCCGAGGGCGGCAAGGTTGCGGCCGTCGTCGACGCCGCGGTTCTCGGCGAGCGTCGCGGCGGGAACGAGCAGCGGGCCCGACGAGCCGAAGTCCTCGTCGGGGCTGCCGATGTCGCCGTCCATGGGCATGAGGTCTTCGAGCGTCTCGCGCGCGAGGAGCTCGGCGTGACGGGGCATGAACACGTTGCGGAGGTTGGCGGCGTCGGCGGGGCCGCACGGGGCCGTGGGCGAGGCGACGTTGAAGCACGCGCGCGCGTCGAGGGAGAGGTTCGACTCGAGGCGCACCAGCGCGTCGGAGATCGACCGCGTCGCGGGGGCCGTGTCGACGCGCAGGTCGGCGCGCCCGTTGCCGATGGCGACGAAGATCGACCGGCCGTCGGAGGCGGCGCCGCCCGCGGCCCACATCCCTCCTCCGCCGCCGGGCGTGGGGGCGTACACCGCGACGGGCCCGGTGCGCTCCGAGAGCCGCGTCACGTCGTAGGCGAGCAGCCACCCCCGAAAGCCCGGCGTGTCGCAGATGCCGCCCGTGGAGACGTAGAGGTTGTTGCCCACGAGCAGCAGGGCGCTGCGCTGGGTGTACTGGTGCGAGGTGAAGGTGAGCCGCACGGCGCGGCCGCGGTCCATGGCGTCGAGCGTGATCGGGGTGCGCGTCACGCCGTCGGCGCCGACGGTCTCGCCCACGCGAAAGCGCGCGGCCACGGAGCCGTCGCGCGTGCGCAGCGCGAAGCCCTGGAGCCACGTGTCGCGCGTCGAGTCCGACGTCGCCACGCGGCCCACCACGTAGAGCATGCTGCGGTCGGGCGAGAGCACGGGCGTCGAGAGCACGCCCATCTGGTAGTGCGACTGGCAGGCCACGAGGTCGTCGGCCCACGCGGGGCGCAGGCCGCCGAAGTCGAAGCGCCAGAGGGTGCCGAGGTCGTCGGCGTCGAGGGCGAAGACCTCGTTCTGCATGGTGGCCACGAGGAGCACGTCGGCGCGCACGTCCATGCCCGTGCGGCCGTCGCGCACGGGCAGCGCCGACGCAAAGAGCGGCGACCCGAGCACGTTGTAGACGTTGTCAGCCGTGGCGATGCGCCCGAAGGTCTCGGGGCGCACGTTGTCGGGCGTGAGCACGGTCTCGCGGCGGTTCCAGCTCGTGCGGGCGTTGTCGACGCCGTAGGTCGGGATGTCGACGCCGCCCGGCGTGGACCGCAGCGCGTGGACGCTCGCCGTGCGAGCCGAGGCGTCGGGCCTGCGACAGCCCGCGAGCGATAGGATCGACACCAGCGCGCACGCACGGATCGGAGTTGGAAGAGCCATCGTTCGCACTCCCTGTAGCGGGATGAGTGCCTATGCGAACGCGGGGCCGAAGGGCGGGTTGCGAGGAGATCGGGGAGAGGCTGGCGACCGCAGGCGTCTGCGGTCAGGTCACGGGCCGATGTTGCTCCAGGCCGAGAGCGACGAGCCGTTGGAGCGGAACGTGTACGCGCGGCCCTCGTTGGCGCTGCCCCAGCGCTCGCCCATGGCGCCCGCCACGAGGTCGGCGTCGCCGTCGCCGTCGATGTCGCCGAAGTCGACGTCGCTGCCGAAGCGGTCGCCGGCCTCGTTGGTGCTGCCCGAGCTCTGCGTGAGCGTGGCCGAGAGCGAGAGCTGCGGCGACGCGCTGCGCCCCGCGTAGACGACGACCTGGCCCGACGCGACGCTCGCCGACGCCTCGCCGCCCGGCGCGCCCACCGCGAGGTCGGAGTAGCTGTCGGAGTTGAAGGTGCCCGTGGTGACCGAGTAGCCGAAGGCCGCGCCCATGGAGGGCGACGACTGGGTGAGGGTGAACGATCCCGCGCTCGGCCCGGTGCTCGACCCGAGGTACACGATCACGCGGCCCGCCCAGCGCTGGCCGCTCACGGTGGCGCCGGGCGCGCCGACGGCCACGTCTTTGTAGCCGTCGTGGTTGTAGTCGCCGGTGCTCACCGCGAAGCCGAAGAAGAGGTCCCAGTCGTTGTAGCTGGTGGCGCCGACGAGGGGGCGCAGCGTGCGCCACGCCGTGAGGTTCACGCCGCCCTTGAAGAGGTACACGACGCCTCCCTCGGGGTCGGTGCCGTAGCGCTCGTGGGGCGCGCCCACGACGAGGTCGCGGTCGCCGTCGCCGTCGAGGTCCGCGTCGGCGAGCGCGGCGCCGAAGCTGTCGCCGGGCTCGCTGGTGCCCACGCCCGCCTGGCCGAGCATGTCCCACGCGCTCATGCCCGACGATCCGCCCCTGTAGAGGAACACCGCGCCGCCCGTGGGCGCGCCCGACCAGCCCTCGCCCGGCGCGCCCACGGCGAGGTCTCCGTCGCCGTCGCCGTCGAAGTCGCCCGCGGCGAGCGCGTAGCCGAAGCGGTCGCCGACTTCGCGCGCCGACAGGCCCGTCTCGTCGATGCTCTGCCAGTTCGAGAGCAGGTTGCCCGCCCCTCGGCCCTTGTAGATCACCACGCGGCCCTTGCGGTCGTCCTCGCCGGGCACGCCGATGGCGAGGTCCTGGTAGCCATCGTTGTTGAAGTCGGCGTAGGCGAGCGCGTAGCCGAAGCGGTCCTCGGACTGGGCCGAGACGCCCTGGTCGATGTCCATGTCGAGCGTGAGCCCCGAGGCCGAGCCGCGGAAGACCATCACGTGCCCGGCGCTGACCGACCCCCTGCGCGGGGCGCCGACGGCCACGTCGCGGTAGCCGTCGCCGTTGAAGTCGGCCACCACCAGCGCCTCGCCGAAGCCGTCGTTGTACATCTCCTCGACGCCCTGGCGGTCGATGAAGCTCAGCCCGTCGCGCTGGTACGTCACCGTGTCGTAGCTGCCCGCCGCGCTCGAGCGGCGCCAGAGGGTGTAGCTCCCGTTCTCACAGCTCGCGGGCACCGGCGACGCGAGAAAGCTCGTCGAGCTGTACTCCATCACCGACGAGAAGTCGTAGAGGCCGTAGTCCACGCCGTCGGTGTACTGGTCGAAGTTGTGCTCCTTGCCGCTCTCGATGCAGTCGGTGTCGAGGGTCACGAACGAGCCGCGGTCGGCGCGCGTCTGCTCGTGCCAGAGGCCCACCGCGTGGCCGATCTCGTGGATGAAGTTGCCCGTGGTGCACCCCGAGCCCGCTTGCACGCTCTGCATCCCGCCCATGCGCCCCACCTGCGACGAGCAGGTGCCCGACGAGCTCGGCGTCTGGAACTCGACGAAGTCCGACTCGGTGGTGCGCGTGACGAAGCGGATGGAGGTGTTCTGCTCCCAGTGGTCCATCGCCGCGAGGATCTTCGACTGCGTCGTCGCCGAGAGGCCCGACTCGAAGCGGTACGGGATGGTGTTGTCGCTCCAGCGGTAACCGCTCGTCGAGCGCCCCGCGCTGAGCGTGCCGCGGTCGACGGTGGCGCGCTCCTCCTCCGACGCCGGCAGGAGGATGTCTCCCTCGAACACCCGCTGCCCGTCGATGAGCTCGTACCTCAGCCGCTGCGTGCCGCGCGACGTGACGAAGGTGCCCGTGCGCACCTCGCCGCGACCCTCGTAGCGCTCCAGCGGCGAGACCTCGCGCGAGGTCTGCCCGTCGTCGCGCACCACCTCGGGGCCGCACGCGCCCGCCGCCGCCACCACGCCCGCGAGGGCCGCCACGCGCCACCGAAGGTCGAACGAATTCATGCTCATGTGTCGTGCCTCTCCCTGCGCCGGGGCGGTTCGTCGTCCCGGCGCGGGTGGGGCCCTACTCACGATCGGTGCCACGCGCCGATCACGCATGTTTCAAGGGCTTTCGGTGGGTCTCGGGGCCGGCTCGGCGGGCGCTCCGATCGGAGTCGACGAGCGCGTTCGGCGGGACGGCGCGAATACGGGGCCCGCATTCGCGAAAACGGGGGCCGTATGCGCTCGTCAGCCGCGCAGGGCGGCCTCGAGGAACTCGATGCGGTCGTTGCCCCAGAAGAGCTCGTCGCCGAACACGAACGCCGGCGCGCCGAAGACCTCGCGCGCGATGGCCTCGTCGGTGTAGGCGCGGAGCCTGTCTTTCACAGCGGGCGTCTCGATCGCCGCGAGCAGGCCGCTCGGGTCGACGCCCGCGGTCAGCGCCGCGGCGCGCAGCTCGGGCTCCGAGGCGATGTCACGGTCGTCGACCCACATCGCGTGAAAGAGCGCGAGGGCGACCTCGGCCGCGCGGCCCGAGGGCTCGGCGGCGATCACCAGCCGCTCGGGCTTGATGGTGTTCATCGGAAAGCGCGAGCTCATCGCGAAGGGAACGCCGTACCGCTGCGCCCAGCGCTCGAGGTCGCGCAGCATGTACCGGGCCTTGGGCGGGCTCTGCGCGGGCATCACGTTGTCGGCGGCCTTGAAGACCGCGGCGAGCACCATGGGCTTCCACCGCACCTCGGCGCCCGTGCGCGCGACGAGCGCGGGCACCTGCGTGGCGGCCAGATACGAGTAGGGCGACGAGAGATCGAAGTAGAAATCGACGGTCTTCATGGAGAGGGTGCCCGACGCTACCGCAACGGCCCCGCGCGTTGTACCTGTTCGCTCGACGTCATGGACCTCTTCGACCGACAGAAACCCGAGGCGCCGCCCGTCGCCGCGGACGCATCCCCCGAGGCTCCGCTCGCCGACCGGATGCGCCCGCGCACCCTCGACGAGCTCGCGGGCCACGACGCCGTGCTCGGCCCGAAGACCCCGCTCGGCAGGGCCATCCGCGCCGACCGCGCGCCGTCGATCATCCTCTGGGGCCCTCCGGGCTGCGGCAAGACCACCGTGGCGCGCGCCATCGCGGCGCACTCGCGCGGGCGCTTCGTGCAGCTCTCGGCCGTGCTCTCGGGCGTCGCCGAGGTGCGCGCCGCCGTCGCGCAGGCCGAGCACGAGCGCAGGGCCGGGCGGCGCACCGTGCTCTTCATCGACGAGATCCATCGCTTCAACCGCGCGCAACAAGACGCCCTGCTCCCGCACGTCGAGGCGGGCACCGTGACGCTCGTGGGCGCGACCACCGAGAACCCGTCGTTCGCCGTGAACGCCGCGGTGCTCTCTCGCGCCCAGGTGGTGCGCCTCGAACCGCTCTCGCCCGAAGCCCTCGTGCCCGTGCTCTCTCGCGCGCTCTCAGACCCCGAGCGCGGCCTCGGCTCGCTCGGTGTGACGGCCACGCCCGAGGCCCTCGACGCCGTCGCGCGATGGGCCGACGGAGACGCGCGCAAGGCCCTCGGGCTCGTCGAGCACGTCGCGAGGGAGGTGCACGGCGCGGGCAGGGCCGAGGCCACGATCGACGACGTCGAGGCCGCCTCGCGCGAGCGCACGCTGCGCTACGACAAGTCGGGCGAGGAGCACTACAACCTCGCCAGCGCGTTCATCAAGAGCATGCGCGGCAGCGACCCCGACGCGGCGCTCTACTGGGCGATGCGCATGATCGAGGCCGGCGACGACCCGCGCTTCGTGCTGCGGCGCATGATCATCTTCGCCTCCGAAGACGTGGGCCTCGCCGACTCGCGCGCGTTGGAGCTCGCCGTCGCGGCCGACCGCGCGTTCGAACGGCTCGGTCTGCCCGAGGGGCTCATCCCCCTCTCGCACGCGGTGGTCTACCTCTCGATCGCGCCCAAATCGAAGTCGGCCTACAACGCCCTCAACGCGGTGAAGGCCGAGGTCGAGCGCTCGGGCGCGCTGCCCGTTCCCCTCAAGCTCCGCAACGCCCCCACGAAGGCCATGAAGGAGTGGGGCTACGGCGTCGAGTACAACAACCCCCAGAAGACCGACGAGGGCTACGTGGCCGAGCACTACCTCCCCGAGAAGCTCGAAGGCGCCGAGTTCTACGCGCCCACCGGGCGCGGCACCGAGGCGAAGATCGCCGAGCACCTCGCGAAGCTCCGCGCGCAGCGGCGGTGAGGCCCCGTCACTCCCCGCGCTCGAGGGTGAGCGTGCCCTCGGCTTCGAAGGCCTCGCCGGGCCCCACGGGCGCGACCATCGCGCTCGACGCCGCGATGCAGCTCGCGAGCGCGGGCGCCGACACGTCGCGCACGCGCACGGCCGTGATGCGCCCCTCGCCGTCGACCGCGAGGCCCACCGTGAGCCGCCGCGAGGCGGTCGCAGGGTCGCGGTAGAGCTGACGCGCCCAGCACCGCCGGATCCCGTCGCCCCGCAGAAAGCGCTCGACGGCCATGCGCCTGCGCTCCTCGAGCGCCGCGCGCGCGGACGGCGCGGCGGCGCGGCGCGCGGCGGCG
>JBDHVF010000174.1:0-11951 GCA_039809605.1 Polyangiales bacterium
CTGGGGCCCCAACGCCGTCGCGGGCGTGGTGCACGTGACCACGCGCGAGCCGGTCGCGCCGCGCGCGCTCGCGGGCTCGCTCCAGTACGGCGCGTACCTCTCGCCGCGCGACGAGGGCGTCGCGCCCTTCCTCGGCGCGCGGGCGACGGTCACGGGCTCGTTCCGCGAGCGCGAGCGCTTCGCCATCGCGGGCTTCACGGGCGCGTACAACCGGGGCTGGGCGCCCAACACCGAGGCCCACCTCGTCGACGGCACCGTGAAGGTCGGCCGCGCGCTCGCGGGCGGCGGCGCCGCGTACGCGTGGCTGCGCGCGTACGACGCGCAGACGGGCGCCCCCTCGTGGAGCAGCCTCGTCGAGTCCGACGTCTTCGACGCCGACGACCGCCAGGCCCGCCGCGGCGCGCAGGCCGTGGGCGTGCTCCGCCACGCGCTCGGCGCGCGCGAGGCGCTCGAGGCGTGCGCGTCGGTGGCCCTCGCGCGCACGGTGCTCTTCAACCCCGACTTCGACCCGAGCGCGGGCACGGGCGCCGCCGAGTCGTCGCAGCAGGGCGTCGAGGTGCAGGGCCGCGTCGCGTACACCCGCGAGGCCCTCGGCCCCCTCGGCGCGTTCACCCTCGGCGCAGACTTCGGCCGCGAGTCGCTCGACGCGCCGGGCTTCGGCGCGCAGTCGTCGACGCGCGGCGCGGTCTTCGTGCGCGACCGGCGCGAGCTCGGCGCCCTCACCGTCGACGTCGCCCTGCGCCTCGACGGCGACGCGCTCTACGGCTGGCAGCTCTCGCCGCGCGCGTCGCTCTCGCTCGCGTCGCGCGACGACCTCGTGCGCGCGGAGCTCGCCGCGGGCAGGGGCTTTCGCCCGCCGACCTTCGCCGAGCGTGCGTGGCCGACCTTCGTGTACGCGACGCCCGGCGCCGCGCGCGGCGAGCGCGGCAACCCCGGCGTCTCGGTCGAGAGCGCGTGGGGCGTCGACGCCGCGGTGCGCCTCGGCGGAGGCGCGCGCCGCTGGGCGGTGAGCGCGCGCGCGTTCGGGCTGCGCACCGAGGGGCTCATCCGCTGGGCCGTCGACGTCGACGGGTTCTGGTCGCCCTCGAACGCGCCGACGGTGTGGTCCGCGGGGGCGTCGGTCGACGCGTCGCTGCGGCTGCACCCGCGCCTCGTGGCGCTCGCGAGCGGCTTCTACCAGACGACGCGCGACGCGGCGGGCGACGAGCTCACGGGGAGGCTGCGCGCGAAGGCCATGGCGCGGCTCGTGTGGTACGCGCGCGAGGGGCTGCGCGCGTGGGCCGAGGCGCTGTGGTTCGACCGCGCGGGCGTCGACGCGCGGGGAGAACCGTGGCGCGGGCTGTTCGTGAACGCCCGCGTGGGGTGGCAGTTCGCGTCAGGCGTCGGGGCGTTCGCGCTCGCCGAGAACCTGCTCGACACGCGCTTCGAATCGGCGCGGGGCCTGCCCACGCCGGGGCGCACGGTGTGGCTCGGCCTCGCACTCGACATCGACGAGGATTGAGTTCTACAAACGTAGCGGTCATGCCCGGAGGTCGCCGATGATCCGTCAGTCGTTGCTGGTGTTCGCGCTCGTCGCGCTGGGGTGCAGCCCCGGCGGCGGAGGCGGCGACGGGGTGATCGGGCCCGACGACGACGCGGGCGCCGACGTCTCCGCGCGCCCGATGGACGCGGGGGCGAGCGACGCGCAGATCCGCCCGCCGACGATCGACGTGGCGCCGCTCGACCGGCCGCAGCGCGACGTGCAGCCCAACGCCGACGCGTTCTGGGCCGACAACCCTCCGCCGCGCTACTGCGGCCCCGACGGCGCGATGGGGCCTCCGCCGACGCCGCCCGGCGGCACGCCCGAGTGCCCCGACGACCTCACGCGCGAGGGCTGCCCGTGCACGCACGTCGGCGAGACGCGCCCGTGCTGGCCGGGCCTGCGCGTGAACCGCAACCGCGGCATCTGCCGCGACGGCATGACTCGCTGCGAGATGTACGACGAGCTCGGGGGGCGCTGGGGCGCGTGCGAGGGCTACGTGCTCCCGCGCGCGGGCGCGCGCCTCGGCCCCGACTCGTGCCAGTGCTTCTCGCAGGGGCAGTGGGAGCTCACCAACCTCTCGCCGTGCTTCATCACGTACCCCGGCGGGCAGGTGTACGCGGTGTCGACCTACGTCGACGCGATGGGCGTCGCGCACTGCCCGAGCGACCCGGGCACCATGCCTCCGCCGCGTCCGCAGCCGGGCACGAACTTCACCACGAACTTCCTCACGGTCGACTGCGCGGGGCAGTTCCGGCTCTGCTACACGATCCGCGCGGGCAACCCGATGATGCCCTCGCCGAGCGACTGCGTCGTCTCGCAGTCGTGCACGCAGGGCTGGTACATGACGCCGGGCTCGCGCCAGATGATGCCCCCGCTGCCCGCGTGGGCGAGCAGCGACTCCACGTGCTCGGGCCGCTTCGTGATGCAGGGCGGCTACGGCGAGATGACCGTGCAGGGCCTGTCGACCGAGTGCCAGAACATCGACAACGGGTCGGGCCAGCCGTACACGTTCCTGCGGGTGCCGTACTGCCCCGCGCGCTGCTCGATGATGCCCTCGCTGCCCGAGTGCGCGATGTGCCGCAACGGCGGCAGCGGCCACTTCTGATCACCGCGTGACGCCCGCCACCGCGGCGTACGCGAGCGTGCGCCCGCTCACGAGGAGCACGAGATCCTCATGCGAGACCGCGAGCGCTTTCACGTCAAGCGCCCCAGGGAACGTTGACCCCACCCCCGTTGTCACAGGCCGCGGAACCTGCCGAACGCCCGCGGAATGAGATATGGTTCCGTCCGCAGGGCTGAGAACCCGGAGACCGTGATGTCGAACGCGACCGCAAGCTCCCATGAGATTCCCGCGCCCCCGCCGCCGGGCACGGCTGACGTCGTCGACGAGGTGCTGGCCGGACTCGACGCGCCGCCGCAGACGCGTCGCCGCGTGCTCACCGGCCTGCTCGCCGCCGTCTCGGTGGCCTCGCTCTTCCTCGCGCTTCAGTTCAAGGACGACGTGCGCTACGCGATGTCGTCGGCCACGCCCACCGACCTCGGCGACGGCATCACCGCCACGCCCGCGAGCGTGGGCGAGAACCACCTGGTGACCCTTCACGCGCGGCCCTCGATGGCGGGCGCGGTGACCTACTCGCGGGTGCTCGTGCCCGGGCAGCACCTGGTGTTCCCCGTGGCGGGCCGCGAGGGCAGAGGGTCGCTCTACGTGCAGGTCTCCGACGAGAACCGCGACGCGCTCACGCGCGGGGAGTTCCAGGGCCGGCTGATCCGCTTCGACGCCGCGGGCGGGCGCTACGCCCGCGTGGGCGCGTACCTGCACGACAAGCTCGACGCGAGGGTCACGGGCGCGACGTGGCTCCTCGTCGACGGGGCCACGCCGCGCTCGGTGATGTGGGCCCCCTTCGTCGTGACCCTCCTGCTCGCGCTCGCCCTCTCCGACCTGCTGCTCATGGGCAGGCTGCTGCGCCCCTCGAAGGACTGACCCGCCGCCGCGCCCTCAAAAACAGTTCGTCCCGACGGTTCCGGGGTAGTATCCACGGCCGCCGCGGCGCGTGAGGACGCGCGCCCGACGGCGTGAGCGGAGCGGTGACCCCATGGCAGAGCCCGGCGACGACCCGACCCCCGAACGGCTCATCGAGGCGCTCGCCGACGCAGGCGAGGTCGACGCCGGCGTCGAGGTCTTCGACGCGGTGCGCATGCGCGACCCGGGCTCTCGCTCGCTGCTCCGCCTTCAGGCGCGGCTCTTCATGGCCGAGCGCGTGCCGGCCGAGGCGCAGCGCGCGTCGATGGCCTCGTGGTGCAACGGCGCGCTCGACCGGCTCGCGCGCAATGGCGCGTTGATCGAGTGCGCCGTGGGCTACCGCGTGCTCGCGAAGGTCTTCCCCGAAGACCGCCTGTGGCGCGAGCGGCAGTCGCGCGTCGAGGCCGTGCTCTCTCCGCTGCCCAACCCCCACGGCGACGCCGCGCGCGCCGCGATCGATCACCTCGTCGCCCGCGGCGCCACGGCCGACGCGCTCGCCGCCATGCGCGCGCTCGCGCAGCGCGAGCCCGACGACGCCGACCTCGCGCGGCGCGCCGAGACCCTCGAGGACCTCTGCGCCGAGACGCCCGACACGCGCCCCTACGGCGCGCTCACGCCCGAGCAGGCCCGCGCGGTGGTCGCCTCGCCCGCCGACGTGGCCACGCTCGCGGCGCGCGTGCAGCGCGAGGTGCGCGACGGAGACCTCCGCGGCGCGCTCGCCGACGCCACGGCGCTCTGCGAGCACGCCGGCGCGAACCCCCGCTGGGCGCGCTTTCGAAGCGCGCTCGAGCGGCTCGTGGCGTGGTCGGCCGCGGCCGCGCCGGCCCCCGGCGACGACGAGGTCACGCAGCGCACGGGCCCCATCGAGCGCGCCGACCTGTGGCTCCACGCGGGCAACCTCGCGCAGGCCCGCGAGACGATCCGCGCGCAGCGCGCGAAGGCCGCCGACCCGGCCACCGCGTCGGCCCTCTCGGCGCGCCTCGCCGACCTCGACGTGGTGCTCGACAACACGCTCCCGACGCCCGTGCCCGCGCGGCCCTCGAGCGCGGCCCTCGGCGTGAGCGTGTCGCTCCCGCCCGACGCCCCGGCGCCGCGGCCGTCGTCGATGCCGCCCGTCACGCCGCCCGTCCTCGAGCCTCCCTCGGCGCCCGTCGAGGTCGCGCCGACGCCGCTCGCGCCCCCGGCGATGCAGGGCACCGAAGACACCGTGCCCGCGCGCGCGCAGGTGACCGCGCCCGAGACGCCCTCGTCGCCGCCCTCGCAGCCCTCTCCCGTCACGGGCGACGTGAAGGTCGGCAAGCGCAAGATCGTGCGGCTCTCGTAGCGGTCACTGCGCGGTGAGCGCGTCGAGCGCGGCCTGGACCCAGACGTCCATGCCGAGCAGGTACTCGAGCGCGCCGAGCGCGAGAAAGGGCCCGAAGGGGATCACCGTGCGCATGAAGCCCGGGTCCTCGGGCCGGGCGTCGGCGCCCTCCCCCTTCGCTGCGTCGCGCTCGTTCGCTTCGCCCTCGCCCTCGTCGTCGTCGTCGTCGAGCAGGCTCGGGTCGGGGCCGAGCTTCCACCCCGTGACGCGCGAGAGCGTGGTGGCGAAGAGGCCCTGCACCGAGCCCGCGACCAGCGAGAAGAGCACGCCCGCGGGCCCGAGGAACGCGCCGATCATCGCGAGCAGCTTGGCGTCGCCGAGGCCCATGCCCTCGCGCTTGAGAAAGCGGCTCCAGATGAAGTGCAGCGAGAAGAGCAGCGAGAAGCCGAGGAACGCCCCGCTCGCGGCGGTCCTCCACCCGACGCCCGGCACGAGGAGCGAGGCCACGAGCCCGAGCGCCGTGCCCCCGAGCGAGATGAAGTCGGGGATGAGGAAGGTCTCCATGTCGACGAAGGCCACGGTGAGCAGCCCCCACGCGAGCGCGAAGCGCAGGAGGAACAGCGCCACGGCTACCGAGAGCGCGGGCAGGGGGTCGCCCCGCACGATGCGCTCGGCGATCACCGCGGCGGTGACGGCGTAGAGCGCCTCGACGAAGGGGTAGCGCGGCGAGATGGGGGCCTTGCATGCGCGGCACCGGCCCCGGAGCCAGAGCCACCCGAGCACGGGCACGTTGTCGTAGAAGCGGATGGGCGTGTCGCAGTGGGGGCAGCGCGAGCCCGGGTGCGTGAGCGGGAGCTCGCGCGGCCAGCGGTAGATCACCACGTTGGCGAAGCTGCCCCAGATGGCCCCCCACGCGAAGGCGAACACACGAATGAACCAGGGCGGCAGGTCGGCCGGGGTGATGGGTGGCACCGCGCGACTCTAACGCCAGGGCGCGCCGGGGTTCATCCCCGAAGGTTCGTCGAGGGCGGTGCGGCGCGGCGCAGGTCGCGCAGCGTGCGCCGGGCGCGACGGATCTCGGCCCCCAGCGTGATCGACCGGAGCGCGTCGTCGGCGTTGCGCTTCACGAACTGCTTGAGGTGCCGCGCGGCGCGCTCGCGCTCGCCCTGCGCCGCGTGCAGGAGCCCCAGCACGTAGCGCCCGAAGCCCTCGCCGCAGCGCGCGCACTCGAGCTCGTTGACGATCTCCGCGAGGTTGTCGACCTCGTCGACCCTGCGGCCCGCGTCGAGATGCACCAGGGCCATGTACGCCCGGTGGAGCGGGCGCGTCGCGAGCGACCAGCGCACCGCGCGCTCGAGCGCCGACAGCGCGTCGTCGTACTGCTCGGCGTGGTGCAGCGCCGCCGCCACGGAGGCCCAGTGCATCGCCCGGCGCGCCGCGGGCGCGTTGCGAGCCGCGATGCGGTAGGCCTGCGAGGCGCGGCCCCACCAGCCCAGGGTCGCGCATGCGCGGGCGAGGTCGACGTGGGCGATCTCCTGTGCGACGCCGAGGCGCACCATCTTTCGCGCGATGGCGTGGGCGCTCCGCAGCCGCCTCGCGTGCAGGTGGGCCCGATAGATCTCCCGCAAGAGGAGCAGGCGTGTCTCGGGGTCGATGGCCTGGTCGCCCGCGCCGCCGTGATGGCGTAGCCCCCGCTCCGCCAGCACCGCGGCCTCTGCGGGCGATCCGGTGCTGATCGCCAGCCTCAGGTAGTCGTCCGCGGTCAGGTTCCGCTGCTTGCGCACGGATCGAAACACTAGCAGTTTCAACCCGCCCCGCGAACAGCCTTTCGAGTGGAACTTGAAGGTTTTCTTCGAGGCGAGCGCTCAGCCCACGAGCCTGGAGAAACCCCTACAGCCGAGCCAGGTCTACGAGGGCGGAGGGGGCGGGCCGAAGCCCACCGAGTCCGCGGGCTTCGAGGCGCTCTCGACCGCGCCGTGCTCGATCTTCTGGAGCTGGTAGCTGGGCGAGAGCCCCGGCGCGAGCAGGGCGGGGGTGACCTCGCTCGACGAGAACATCTGCACGAACTCGGGCGCCGCGGGGATGGGGTCGACCATCGCCCGCTCGAGGCTCATGGCGGTGTACTGGCAGGCCGCGCCCTCGGGCGTGTTGCTGTTGAGGATGATGTCGAGGTCCTGGTGCTTCGCGGTGAGGGCGACGCCCGCGACGCGGCTGTGCTTCGGCGACCAGTTGTCGACGCAGGTGCCGTTCTCGCTGCACCCCCACACGCCCCGCGAGGTCTTCACGAAGAGCGTCTGGTTGCCGACGGTGTGGCCCGGCGTGCGCACGAGCATCACGCCGTCGCCGAGCGCGAGGTCGCCGTCGGTGAGCACGAGGTTCTCCTCGCGCACCCCGTCGCGCCCGTCGGCCACGTACCACGCGCGCTGCATCGGGTGCAGGTGCAGCCACTCCTCCCACTCGACGCGCGGCGCGAGGAGCTTCGCGTTGGGGAAGCGCGGCGTGACGTGCCCGTCGGCCGTGCCGAGCAGGCCCCGCACGTCCTGGGTGTGAAAGTGGTCGAAGGCCACGTAGTCGATGTCTTCGGGCGAGAGCCCGAGCTTCGCGAGCTGCGCTTCGAAGGGCTCGTACTGGGTCGCCATGAGCCGCGCCACGCGCTCGCCCACGCGGGCCTCGAGCCTGGCGAAGAAGGGCGTCTTGCGCGAGCGCTCGACGTCCGTGGGGTTGAAGAGCAGCGCGCGCGTGCGGCCCCCCTGGCGAAACTGCACCAGCAGCGCGCGGTGCGTGAGCGTGACGAAGGGCGCCGGCGACGCGGCCGCGCCCTGGAACGCGTAGCGCGTCGGGTACGGCAGCGTGGTGACGGGCAGCGTGCGCACGCTCACGCACTCGGGCATCGCCTCGACGCGCGCGCGCAGGGCGCGGGCGCCGGCCATCACCCGCTCGTGACGGAGCCCGTGCGACGCGAGCGCCCACGCGTCGCCGACCTCGTCGAGGGGCGCGAGCTCGGGGGCCTTCTCGGGGGCGCTCACGGCGTCACCGCCCCAGCAGGTTGCGCGCGATGACCATGCGCTGGATCTGCGACGTGCCCTCGTAGATCTGCAGGAGCTTGGCGTCGCGCATGAGCTTCTCGACGGGGTACTCGCGGGTGTAGCCGTAGCCGCCGAAGATCTGCACCGCGTCGGTGGTGACGGCCATGGCCGCGTCGGCGCCGAAGGCCTTGGCGTAGGCGCTCACCACCGAGTCGAGCTGGCCCTTGTCGACCTGCGACGCGGCCTTGTGGCAGAGCAGCCGCGTGGCCTCGTACTTGATGCCCATCTCGGCCAGCATGAACTGCACGGCCTGGTGCTGCGCGATGGGCACGCCGAAGGTCTTGCGCTCCTTGGCGTAGGCCACCGACTCGTCGAGGGCGCGGCGGATCACGCCCGCGGCGCCCGCGGCGATCCACGGGCGCGAGCGGTCGAAGGTCTTCATCGCGACGACGAAGCCCTTGCCCTCTTCACCGACGAGCGCGCTCTTCGGCACGCGCACCTCTTCGAGAAGAATGTCGCCGGTGTGCGAGGCGCGCTGGCCGAGCTTGTGCTCCTTCTTGCCCATCTTGACGCCGGGCGCGTCGGCGTCGACGACGAAGCACGAGATGCCCTTGTGCTTCATCGCGCGGTCCTTCGTGGCGAAGACCGTGAACCACCGGGCGTAGGCCGAGTTGGTGATCCAGCGCTTCTGGCCGGTGATCACGAACTCGTCGCCGTGGCGCTCGTAGCGGGTGCTCATGCCCGCCACGTCGCTGCCCGCGTCGGGCTCGGAGCACGCGTAGGCCGCGTACACCGGCTCGTTGACCAGCATCGAGAGGTACTTCGACTTCTGCTCGTCGCTGCCCGCGATGAGCAGGGGCATCGAGCCGAGCATGTTGGCCGCGAGGGTGGTGTTCACGCCGAGGCAGCCGTAGGCGATCTCTTCGTCGAGCAGGCAGTGGTCGAGGCACCCGAGGCCGAGGCCGCCGTACTCCGTGGGGATCTCGACGTTGGTCAGCCCGAGCCCGTGGGCCTCGCGAAAGAGCGCGTCGGGGAACTGCTCCTTCTCGTCGAGCTCGGCGGCCACCGGGATCACCCGCTCGCGCGTGAAGCGCCGGGCCATGTCGATGAGAGCCTTCTGTTCCTCGGTGAGATCGAAGCTGTACATTCGCGCCTCCGGTCGTGGTCGTGCGCTGCTGGTATCACGGACTCCCCCGCGAAGGAACCCATGGAATTCCATGCTCATCACGGGTGTTCCTTCGCGTCGTGCGAACCGTCTTCGTCGCTTGTGCGCTCGCGGCCTGCGCGAGGCAGCACCGCGTGATCCCGCCCCCCATCCGGCTGCGCATCGAGACGCCCTCGCCCGTGCTCATGGGCCCCCTCGACGCGCGCCCCGCCGCCCCCGACGTGCGCGCGTGGGTGCCGCTCCCCGACGGGGCGCGCGCGACGCTCCACGCCGACGGCGCCGTCACCCTCGACGCGCGGGGGCGCACGGTCGAGCGCCTCTCGGTGCGGGCGCCCGACCGCTGCTCGCTGGCGCCGTGGGGCGCGCGCGCGATCGTGTTCTGCCCCGACGAGGGCGCCGACCCGCCGTCGCTCGGCGCGGTCTCGTCACGCCTCGTCGCGCTGCGCGGAGACCGCGCGCGGTGGGTGCCCTCTCGCGACGGCCGCACGCTGAGCCGCGAGGGCCCGTGCGACCCGCGCGACGCGGCCGACGACGTGATGACCGCGTGCTCGCTCGAGCCCGACGGGCGCTGGCGCGAGTGGCGCACCGACGCGCCCGGCGCGCTGCTCGATCGGCACGGCGCCCTTGCGATCGCGCTGCGCTGCGCGCGCGACGCGCCGTGCGCCGTGGGCCTGTTCGACATCGACCTCGCGCGCTGGCGCCCGCTCCCTCTGCCCGACACCGCGGCGCGCTGGGTGCGCGCGGGCTTCGACGCCGACGGGCGCGTCGTGGGAATCGTTCGCACCGGGGCGCGCGAGGCCGTGGGGTGGTTCGTGAGCGGCGCGCCGGGCGCCGTGCTCCGCGCGCTGCGCCTGCCCGAGCCCGTGGACGACGCGGCGACCGACGGCCCCGAGCGCGCGGTGTTCACGCGGGGCAGCGAGGCGTGGGCCACCGACGACGGCGGCCTGTCGCTGCGGCCCGTGCGAGGGGTCGCGGGCGTCGACGCCCCGGCGCCGCGCGACGCGGCCGCGAGGCTCGGCGAGGACGCCGCGTGCGTGGGCGAAGTCTGCGCACTCGCGGGGCGCTTCGAGCTGCGCCTCGACCGCCGTGCGCGAGGGGTGCCCTGACGAAATCGCGGCGCCCGCGCCCGCGCATCGGTTGTCGAGGGTGCCCCGACTCTGGTAGTGACTGTCTGCGCCCCATCGCGGCGAAGCGCCGGTCGCGCCCTCCGCGAGCGCACCAAGCGAGCCGCGTCGCCGCTCCGCGGGAATTGTGGATGCCACCTCTGATCTTCGGTACCCTACGACTCCAGTGACCGCGGTCGCCTGCCCATTCTGTGGAGCCGAACACACCGCGGGCACGTACGTGTGCCCGGTGACCAACCGGCGCCTTCAGGGGCTGCTGCCGGTGAACACCGTGGTCGATGGCAAGTACCGCATCGACGGGATCATCGGCGTCGGCGGCATGGGCGTGGTGTACCGCGCGGAGCACACGAAGATCGCGCGGCAGGTCGCGCTCAAGATGCTCCTGCCCGAGTACATCGTGTACCCCGACCTCGTGGCGAGGGTGGAGCGCGAGGCGCGCACCGCGGGCCAGATCGAGCACCCCAACGTGGTGTCGATCGTCGACCTCGGGAGCACGCCCGACCAGGGGCCCTACATCGCGATGGAGCTCCTGCGCGGCCAGGAGCTCGCGACGACGGTGGAGAAGGCCGGCGGGCGTCTCGACGCGGCCGAGGCCGTGGACATCATGCGCCAGGTGCTCGCGGGCCTCGAGGCGGCGCACAAGCGCGGCGTGATCCACCGCGACCTCAAGCCCGAGAACATCTTTCTCACGCAGCAGGAGGACGGCTCGCGCGTGGTGAAGGTGCTCGACTTCGGCATCTCGAAGCTGCGCGACGACAGCCAGCTCAGCTCGCTCACGCGCACGGGCACCGTGATGGGCACGCCGCAGTTCATGGCCCCCGAGCAGGCCGCGGGCGCGCGCGATCAAGACGTTCGCATCGACCTCTACGCCGCGGGCGCGGTGCTCTACGCCGTGCTCTGCAACGGGCTGCCGTACGAGGCCGAGAACTACAACCTGCTCATCAACGAGATCCTCAACAAGCCGCCGATCCCGATCCTGTCGCGCAACACCACGCTCGACCCGCGGCTCGCGTCGATCGTGATGAAGGCCATCGCGAAGCGGGCCGAGCAGCGCTTTCAGACCGCGCGCTCGATGAGCGAGGCGCTCACGCACTGGTACGACAACCGCAACGCGCCGGCGCCGCCGCAGCGCGTGAACACCGCGCCGATGCCCGCCGCGCGCGGGCGCAAGAGCTCCGACGCGGTGGTGCCCGTGGGGTCGCGGCGCGACCCGCGCTTCGGGCCGGGCGCGCGCGAGCTCGGCCGCGTCGAGGGCGCGCAGGCCGTGGCCCTCGCGCCCCACGCCCTCACGCACTTCGACGAGGAGCTCTCGCCCGACGACCCCAACTTCGTCGACCGCAACGAGGCCACCATCGTGGTGCCCACGGTGCTGCCCGAGGGCGTGTCGGCCGACGCCGTGCGCGAGCTCGACGCCGACATCGACGACGCGCCCGTCGCGCCGCGCCCGTCGCGCCCGTCGGGCCCGCGCACCCCCGCCGAGCGCCCGTCGCTCTCGCAGCTCATCGAGTCGCCGCTCGACGCGCCGCCGCTGGTGATCCCCGAGAAGCCCAAGCCGCCGCCCTCCGACGCGGCGTGGGAGAAGCTCCGCACCGACCACCCCTCGTCGCCGCCGGTCGACCTGCTGCTCGATAGCGCCGCCGCGCCGCCGAAGCCGCACGTCTGGCCGTACGTGCTGCTCTTCGTGGTGGTGAGCGCCGCGGGCGCGGCCATCGCGATCCACCGCTTCGCGCCGCACGTCTGGGAGCGCCTCTCGCAGCGCGTCGGCCTCGACCAGGCGCCGCTGCCTCCGCC
>JBDHVF010000175.1:0-11893 GCA_039809605.1 Polyangiales bacterium
CGGTCTCTTCGTCGGCGCCGAAGTCGTCGCCGAACTCGGGGCGGCGCTCGGTGTTGCCCTCGGGGTCCTTCGCGAGCCTGCCCTCGGTCTTGCGAAGGTCCCAGGCGTCTTGCAGCACCTTGATGGCGTCTTCGTAGAGGATGCGCGGGAAGGGCTTCTTCACCCGCTCGAGGGGGGCCGTGTCGCGCTCGAGCACCTTGAGCTCTTCCTTGCGCGTCTCGAGCACGCGGCCGATCACGTACTCGAGGAAGTCCTCGGCGAGGGACATGTCGCCGTCGAGGTCCATGAAGGCCACCTCGGGCTCGACCATCCAGAACTCGGCGAGGTGTCGCCGCGTCTTGCTCTTCTCGGCGCGAAAGGTCGGGCCGAACACGTACACCTTGCCGAGGGCCATGGCCGCGGCCTCGCCGTAGAGCTGCCCGCTCTGGGTGAGGTAGGCCTTCTCGCCGTGGTAGTCGGTCTCGAAGAGGGTGCTCGTGCCCTCGCACGCGTTGGGGGTGAAGATGGGCGCGTCGACGAGGGTGAAGCCGTGCGAGTCGAAGTAGTCGCGCACGGCCTTGATGATCGCGTGGCGCACGCGAAGAATGGCCGACTGGCGCTTCGAGCGGAACCACAGGTGGCGGTGGTCCATGAGGAACTCGACGCCGTGCTCCTTGGGGGTGATCGGGTACTCGCCCACGACGGGGGAGATCACCGTGAGGTCGGTCGCCGCGAGTTCGAACACGCCCTGCTGCTTGGGGTGGGCCTTCACCACGCCCGTGACCGTGAGCGAGGTCTCCTGCTGCATGCGGTCGGCGAGGTTGTACCGGTCGTCGCCGAGCTCGTCGCGCGACACGATCGCCTGCACGATGCCGGTGCCGTCGCGCACCTCGAGGAACACCAGCTTCTTGCTCGACCGCTTGTTGTAGAGCCATCCGCGGAGGGTGACGGTCTCGCCGACGTGCTCGCCCAGGGACGAAATGCTGACGATGGACATAGGGGGCCGACGGAGTAGCACGAACGCGCCGCCGCGGGGAGCGGTGCTGCGCGCGGCGCGGGTTACGGGGTAGAACCACCGGGAGACGCCCCGATGACCCGACGCTCCGCGACGCTCCTGGCGCTGACCCTCACGCTCTACGGCTGCCCGACGCCCGCCCCTCCGCCCGCCGACGTGCCGGGCGACCGGGCCGACAGCGGCGCGTGCGAGACCAACGGCGCGGAGCTCACCGTGGGCACCGGGCGCGACAGCACGCTCGCGACGTTTCGCCCGCTGAGCGACGGCGACGACGTGTACCTCGTGCCGGGCCCGCAGGGCGGGCAGCACGTGTGGATCGGCCTTCGCGCGCGCGGCGTCGACCCGACGCAGCCGCGCGTCGAGCTGCACGCGTACCGCGCGAGCGACGGGCACGAGGTGGGCGGGCTGCGCGTGCGGCTGCGCATGATCCCGACCGACGAGCCCGGCGTGGTGGGTCTGCCGGGCCAGACGCTCATCTTCGACGACGACGAGTACTGCTCGGTGCTGCCGGGCGACGTGCGCGTGACGGTCGACTTCAACGACGCCGCGGGGCACTGCTTTCGCCTCGAGAAGCGCGTGCACGTCACGGGCGTCGACCCGCTCGCGCTCGAGATCGACCGCGAGGCGCGCCTGCGCTGCTGCGCGCAGAGGCTCCCGCGGTGCTACCCCGACGGCGGCGCGGCGGGCGACGGCGGCGCGACGGGCGACGTGCTCGACGCGGAGTGAGCGTCGCTCAGTGCGGGCAGTGGATGAGCTCGGCGGGGTTGCGGCCGGCGCGCAGGAGGTTCTCGGCGCAGGTGGGCTCGACGCCCTGGCAGTGGATCAGGTGCGCGGGGTGGTGGCCGGCCTGGAGCAGCGCCACCGCGCAGCGCGGCTCGGCGCCGTCGCAGTGGATCATGTGCGCCGGGGCGTGGCCCGCGGCCAGGAGCGCGGCGCGGCAGTCGGGCGGCGCGGCGGGCGCGGCCTGCGCGACGGGCTGCGCGACGTTGACCGCGTCGCCCTCGGCCTCGCTCACCACGAGCTGGAAGGGCGAGATCACCCCGCGCTGGTAGTTGCCCACGTAGACGCGGTACGGCCCCGCGGGGAACTCGCCCGCGATGCGCGCGTTGGTGCCGCCCGCGCCGTCGTCGTCGCACCACACGCTGCCGTCGGGCGCCACCACCGCGAGCGTGGTGTCGGTCGGCGCGCTCGTCTCGAGGCGCAGGTACTGAAAGCCCTGCGCCAGCACGATCTGCTGCGAGGCCTGCCCCGAGTAGAAGCCCGCGCAGCCCTGCGGCATGCCGAGCTGGTCGGCGCTGACGTTGCCGCCGGCCGTGCCCTGGATCACCCGCGGGTCGGGCGTGAAGCCCGGGTTGAGCCGCACGATGCCGCGCGCGCGAGAGACCGTCTGCGCATTGAACGCGAGGCCCTGCACCGACACCGCCGCGTGGCCCACGATCACCGCGCGGGCGCGGTCGGCCTCGGCCTCGGCGCGGCGCGTGCGCAGGCGCTCGGTCTCGAGCGAGGCCTGGCGCTCGCGCTCGCGCTCGTCGGCCTGGGCGGCGAGCGCCTCCTGCTGGGTGCGCCGCTGGGCCTCGAGCACGGCGAGCTCGTGCTCGCGCTGCGCGTCGACGGCGGCCTGGGCCTCGCGCGCCGGGCGCCCGAGCTCGTCGGCGATGGTGCGCCGCAGCGACTCGACGTTGTTCGCGTACCCGCGGCCGATCACGGGCCCCTGCGGGCCCACCTGGTAGTTGTACCCCTGGCTGTCGAGGTACGTGATCGCGTACTGCGTGCCCGAGTAGTCGATGGTCACGCGCAGCACGGTGCCGCGCGAGTCGAGGCGCGCGATGATCTTGCCCTCCTGCTCCTGCTCGGCGGTGAAGTGCCGCTGCGAGAGGGCGCGCGCGATGGCCGCGCGCACGTCTTCGGGCCGCTGCGGCGCGGCGATCATCACCGCGCCCTGGTCGCGTAGCGGCACCATGCGCGCGCCGCACCCCGCGGCCGCGCCACCGAGGGCCGCGCACAGCGCGGCCGAGAGCATCATCGAGTTGGTTCGCATCGTCTCCACCCGTTGTGATCACCCGCGCCGTGGCGCGAGACGCGGCGTCGTGTACTGGAATCGCCAGCGCCCCGCAAGGCCCCCCTCCCCACCACGACGCGAGCGTCAGACCCGGCGCAAGAGGAGCGAGGTGTTCCCCCCGCCGAAGGCGAAGTTGTTGTTCATCACGACCTCGGGCCGGGCCTCTCGCGCGGCGCCCATGACGTGATCGAGGCCCGCGCAGCGCGGGTCGAGCTCGGCGAGGTTGCGCGTGGCCGGCAGGAACCCGTCGCGCATCGCCGCGACGCAGAACGCCGTCTCGAGCGCGCCGCACGCGCCGAGCGTGTGCCCGGTGTGCCCCTTGGTCGAGCTCACCGGCACGCGGTCGCCGAAGACCGCGCGCGTGGCCTCGGCCTCGGCGATGTCGCCCACGTCGGTGGCCGTCGCGTGGGCGTTGACGTACCCCACGTGCGAGGCGTCGAGGCCCGCGTCGTCGAGCGCGAGGCGCATCGCGGCGGCCATTCCCCCGGCGCTCGGCGACGTGACGTGCGTGCCGTCGCAGTTGGTGCCGTAGCCCACCACCTCGGCGTAGACCCTGGCGCCGCGGGCCACCGCGAGGTCGTAGCGCTCGAGCACCAGGGTGCACGCACCCTCGCCGATCACCAGCCCGTCGCGCCGCGCGTCGAAGGGCCGCGGGCTCTCGCCGGGCCGGTCGTTGTAGCCCCGCGACGCGGCGAACATCAGGTCGAACACCGCCGCGTGGACGAAGTGCAGCTCCTCGGCGCCGCCGCACAGCACCGCGTCTTGCGCGCCGTGGCGCACGAGCTCGTAGCCCGTGCCCACCGCGAGGCTGCCGCTCACGCAGGCCGCGCACGTGGGCACCACGCGCCCGCGCACGCCGTAGTACTGCGCGAGGTTGGCCGCGCACGTGTGGCTCATGAACTTCAGGTACGAGGTGCCCGACAGCCCCGCGAGGCTGTAACGCGAGAAGAGGTCTCGGCAGAACGACTCCATCGCCTCCGACGAGCCGTGCGTCGAGCCGTACGCGAGCCCGACGCGCCCCGAGGCGATGCGCGCCGCGTCGAGGCCCGCGTCGGCCACGGCGCGCTCGGTGGCGGCGAGCGAGAGCAGGCCCACGCGGCCCATCGAGCGCACCTTCTTGCGCGGGTGCGCGCCGGGGTCGAAATCCCTCACGGCGCCCGCGAGGCGCGTCTCGAGGCCCTCGACGCGCGCCCAGTCGCGCATCACGGCGATGCCGTGGCGCCCCTCGCGAAGTGCGCGCGAGACGTCGTCGAGCGTGTGCCCGATGGGGCTCACCAGGCCCACGCCCGTGACCGCCACGCGGTGCCCGCTCACGCGAGGCCCCCCGTGACGCCGATCACCTGGCCCGTCACGTACGACGCCGCGTCGCTCGCGAGAAAGGCCACCACGGCGGCGACCTCGTCGGGCCGCCCGAGGCGACGCATCGGGATGGCCTTCACCATCTCGTCGACGGGCGCGCCCTGGATCATGTCGGTCTCGATGAGCCCCGGCGCGACGGCGTTCACCGTCACGCCCCGGCGGGCGATCTCCTGCGAGAGCGCGCGGGTGGCGCCGATGAGCCCGGCCTTCGCGGCCGAGTAGTTCACCTGACCGCGGTTGCCGATGAGGCCCGAGACCGAGGTGACGGTGATGATCCTGCCCCAGCGCGCGCGCACCATGGGCATCACCAGGGGCCGCGTGACGTTGTAGAAGCCGTCGAGCGAGGTGCCCATCACGGCGTCCCACGCGGCGCGCTCCATCGCGGGGAAGGGCGCGTCGTGGGTGACCCCGGCGTTGTTGACCAGCACGCCGACGGGCCTCGGGTCGGCGAGGATCTCCGCGAGCGCGCGGTCGACGTCGGCCGCGTCGGCGACGTCGAAGCGCGCGAGCGTGGCCTCTCCGCCGGCGGCCTCGATGCGGGCCTTGACGGCCTCGGCGGCGTCGCGGCGCGCGCGGTAGTTGACGATCACGGGGTGGCCCGCGGCGGCGAGCGCCTCGGCGACGGCGGCGCCGATGCCCCGGCTCGCGCCGGTGACGAGCGCGCGTGGCTTCATGGTGTCTTCAGGTCTCCGCGGTACACGTTGAACTGCGCCGACGCCAGCGCGCGGCCCCGCGCGTCGCGCACCTCGCCGAGGTACGACGCCATCGCGCCGCCCTCCCAGTCGAGCGTGGCGCGCACCTCGAGGCGCTCGCCCACGGCGGCCCCGTCGGCGTGCAGCACCAGCTCTCGCGCGCCCAGAAGGAACCCCGCGCGGCCCCCCTCCCCGCGCAGCCCCGCGTGCGCCGCCGCGGCCTGCGCCATGTACTCGAGGAACGCCGCCGCGGGCACGCGCCCCCCCTCGACGAAGGTCGCCCCCTCGCGCACCGTGACCTCGCAGGTGACGGTGGGGCCCTCGCGCCCGGTCACCCGGTCGAGCAGCAGCATGGGGCCGCGGTGCGGCACGAGCGCTTCGAGGGGCGCGGGCTCCATCGCGTCAGGCCTCGTCGACCGCCACATCGACGCACCAGGGCGACGACGCGTCGCTCGACAGGGGCACCGTCGCCCCGCGGCGCGCGGTGACCGCGTCGAGCAGCGCGAAGGCCGGCGCGCACGCGTTGCCCACGTAGCCCGCGACCTCGGGCGCGACGCCCGCCGACGCATCAACACGCAGACGTTCGAGGCGCGCGTACGACCCGCCCTCGGGCTTCGAAGCGCTCAGCAGAAAGCCGAAGCCCACCGAGGGGTAGCTCCCGTGGCCGGGCAGCGGCGCGGGGATCTCCTCTTCGGCGAGGGCCACCGCGACGTCGCCGCCGTGCGCGTCGGCGTAGGCCCACGCCTCGAGCAGCGCCATGGCGACGAGGTCGGCGCCCGCCGAGAGGGCCGTGGAGAAGCGCTTGTTGCCCCAGGCGATCGAGGCCGTGCCGCTCGCGGCGTTATGCACGCTGTTCTTGAAGCGCATCGGCGACGGCAACCCCTCGGCGCGAATCTGCGCGATGAGGGCCACCGCGGTCTGCACCTCGCCGAGCTCGGAGCCGAACACCGTCGCCACCGTCGCGAGGTCGGCGCCGCCGTCGGCCACCGCCTGCGAGACGGCCTCGATGGCCGCGCGCGTCACCACGCTCGTGCCGCGCAAAAGCCTCGCGGGCACGGCCTCGCACGGCGGCTCGACGAGCCCCTCGCGGCGGCGCCCCGCGGCGCGGTCGCGCCACGAGGCGAGGCCCGGCGCCCAGAAGCCGCAGCCGCGGACGTAGAGCGGGCGCATCACGCGGCCCCCACGAGCACGCTCGCGTTGCTGCCCCCGAAGCCGAAGGAGTTGCTCATCACCGCGCGGCAGCGCATCGCGCGGCGGGTGAGGTTCACGTGGATGCGCGCCTCGGGGTCGAGGGGCTCGGCGCGCAGGCTCGCGGGGATCCACCCCTGCTCGACGGCCACGACGGCGAAGGCCGCCTCGACGGCGCCGGCCGCGCCGAGGGTGTGCCCGGTGGCGGCCTTGGTGGAGCTCACGGGCAGGTCGGGGCCGAAGAGCTCGCGCAGCACGCGCGCCTCGACGGCGTCGTTCTTGGGGGTGCCGGTGCCGTGGGCGTTGACGTGGTCGACCTCGCTCGGGGAGAGGCCGGCCTGCGCGAGCGCGCCGAGCATCGCGGCCCGCGCGCCCTCGCCCTCGGGGTGGGGCGACGACATGTGAAACGCGTCGGCGCTCTCGCCCACGCCCAGCAGCCTCGCGCGCGCGTCGCCCTCGCGCTCGAGGAGGAAGAGCCCGCCGCCCTCGCCGAGGTTCATGCCCTCGCGGTCGAGGCCGAAGGGCCGGCACGCGACGGGCGACAGCACGCTCAACGAATGAAAGCCGCGCAGGGTGGTCTGACAGAGCGAGTCGACGCCGCCGACCAGGGCCGCGTCGACGACGCCCGCGCGCAGGAGCCGCTGCGCCGCGGCGAAGACCTTCGTGCTCGACGAGCACGCGGTCGAGAGCGCGTAGCGGGGGCCGCGCAGGCCCGCGCGCGCGGCCACGAGGTCGACGGCGCCGTGCAGGCTGTGGCGCTTGCGCAGGTCGTAGTCCGCGGGGAGCGCCCCCTCGGCGTAGAGGCGCTCGAGCGCGCGCTCGGTGACGGCGAGGCCGCCCACGCTGGTGCCGAGGATCACCGCGACGCGCCCGGCGCCCCATCGCCTCGCCGCGGCGTCGACGGCGGCGGACACCTCGTCGAGGAGCTGCATCGCGATGCGCGCGACGGGGCTGTCGTAGCCCGCGAACGACGGCGCGGGCGCGGCGAGCTCGCAAGGCAGGGCGCCGCACACGGTCGCGAACGGCAGCTCGACGGGCGGGGGGCGCAGCCCCGAGCGGCCCTCCGAGAGCCCCGCGACGGTCTCGGCGGTGGTGACGCCGAGCGCGGTGCACACGGACCAGGCCGTGATGGGATACGCGGGGATCCCGGGAGCGTGCGACATCGCTGGTGCTCTACATCAAGGCTCCGGGGGCGTTCAACCCGTAGCCGGGTCCGCGGCCGCATCGAGCGAGAATTCATCGTCGCCGCGGGGCGCCGCGGGGAAGTAGGATCCACGCCCCGAAGGGGGACATCACCCCGACGGAGGCGACCGATGGCGACCACGAAGAAGAAGCCGAAGGCGAAGCGCAAGGTGAGCGCGAGGCCCGCGAAGAAGCCCGCCGCGAAGAAGAAGCCCGCCGCGAAGAAGACTGCGAAGAGGGCCGCAGCGAAGAAGCCCGCAGCGAGGAAGCCCGCCGCGAAGAAGGCCACGAAGAGGGCCGCAGCGAAGAAGCCCGTCGCGAAGAAGCTCACGAAGAAGGCCGCAGCGAAGAAGCCCGTCGCGAAGAAGCCCGTCGCGAAGAAGCCCGTCGCGAAGAAGCCCGTCGCGAAGAAGGCCGCAGCGAAGAAGCCCGCGGCGGCGAAGAGGGTCGCGAAGGCGCCGGCGAAGAAGAAGGCGGCCGCGACGGCGCCGGCGGTGCCTCCGATCGTGGCGCAGCGCAAGGCGGCGCTCGCGGGCAGGTCGGTGGCGGACCTCAAGGCGATGCTCCGCAAGAACGACCAGCTCACGGGCGGCAGCCGCGGGGAGCTGGTCGAGCGCATCCTCGATCGGGTCGAGCACGGCAACCTCCCGCGCTGCCCGCAGTGCTACATCGGGCGGCTGCGCGTGCGCGCCGACGGGAGCTTCTCGTGCCCCGGCGGCTACGACGACGACGAGTACAAGGAGTGCAACTACGTCGCCGCGAAGGGCACGGTCGAGAGGCCCCCGTGGGAGTTCGAAACCGCGGGCGTGGTGTAGCTCACAGCGTCTGGTGCGCGAGCGTGGTGATGGTGAGCGAGTAGCCCGACCAGCCGTTGCGGAACTCGATGGTGCGGGGCGGCGCGTGGCCGATCATCCCGTCGACGTAGCGCACGTCGACGGTGCCGGGGGGGCGGCCGTCGAGGCGGCGAAAGTGCCGCTCCATGAGCCGCCCCGCGCGCCACACCTCGCGGATCTCGTCGCCGTCGCGCGCGCCCGTGCGCTCGCCGTCGCCCGCGGGCGGAGGCCCGAGGCCCATGAAGAACGTGCGGTGGATGTCGAGCAGCATGTACCGCGGCGGGAAGGGCAGCTCGCCCGGCATGTGCGAGGTGAAGCTCACCTCGGTGCCGCGCTGCTGGAGCACGAACGCGCGCGTGCCGAAGGGCGTGAGCCCGAGCAGCGTGAGCGCGTCGCCCTGCTTCTGGAGCACGGCGTCGAACGACACGTCCCGGCCCGGGTAGTGCGCCTCGACGCGCTGTCGCATGAGGAAGTCGCCGCGGATCTCGCCCGTGGGCACGAGCGCGCCGGGGTTGGCGCGCGCGGGCATCGCGGGCGGGCGTCGCGCGCCGCACGCCAGCGCGAGGGCCGAGAGCGCGAGCGCGCGCCTCACGGGAGCCTCCGCGTGAAGAGGTGGTACGTGGCGGGCGCGAGCAGCACGCTGGCGGTGAGGCCGACGCCCGTGGTGAGCCCGAGGGCGCGCAGCGAGGGGTTCGACGACGCCGCGAGCAGCCCGAACGAGAGCAGCGACGACACCCACGCCACCGTCACGCTGAGCAGCGTCTCGGAGGTCGCCTCGGGGTGTCGCGTCGTCTCGGCCACGAAGATCCCATAGTCTGCCCCGGTGCTGAACACCAGCAGCAGCCCGAGCAGGTGCATGAGGTTGGCGGGTATGCCCGCGAGGCCCACCACCGCGAGCGCCGTCGCGCCCGCGAGCGCGGGCGTGGCGAAGGCCGCGAGGGCGGTGCCCGCGCGCCGGTAGCGCGCGACGAGCATCGCGAGCACGGCGCCCAGGCCCGCGACGAGCACCTCGAGCGTGCGCCGCCGGTAGCGCCCGTAGGTCTCGCGCAGAAAGGCCCCCTGGTCGAAGTACGCCACGCCGTCGAGGCCCGCGATGGCGCGCTCGATGGCCCGCGGGTCGCGCGCGCCTTCGAGGAAGGTCAGGTACCCCACGCGCTCGCCCACCCGGATGCGGAAGTGCCTCGCGAGCGCGGCGAGCGGGCCGCGCGAGAGCTCCTCCCACGTGAGGGGCGGCGGGGGCGGCGCGGCGAGGTCGCGCGCGAAGGCGTCGAGGGCGCCCGCGCGAAAGCCCTCGCGCTCGAACGCGGCCTCGGCGCGCTCGGCGAGGCGAGGTGAAGCGCGCAGCGCGGCCTCGTTGCGGCGCTGGAGGTCGGCCGACCACAGGAGCGCGTGCGCCGAGCGGAACGCGCCGAGCGCCCCGTCGCGCCGGGCGCCTTCGAGCCTCGCGGCGACGAGGTCGTTGCGGCCGAGGGCCTCTTCGTCGGTGTCGCCGAGCGCGATGACGAAGCGTCCCTCGTCGAGGCGCGAGACGAGGGCGCGCACCTCGCGCTCCTCGCGCATGAGGGCGGGCGCGACGTCGGTGAGGGCGCGCGCGTCGTCGACCCAGCGCAGGCGCGGCAGCCCCGCGGCGCAGAGCGCGAGCGCCGCGAGGGGCAGGGCCGCGGCGAGCGAGCGACGACGTCGCAGCGCGTCGACGGCGCGGGTGACGGCGCCCGCGAGGCGGCGCTGAAAGCGCACGGGGATGGGCTCTCGCGGCAGGAGCGGCGCCGCGAGGAAGCGCGTGGCGAGCAGCGCGCCGCCCACGCCGAAGGTGGCGAACACGGCGACCTCGCGCAGGCCGGGGAAGCTCGTCCACGCGAGGCCCGCGAGGCCGCCCATGGTGGTGAGGGCGCCGAGCGCGAGCGCGGGCCACACGCGGCGCATGGTGCCCATGGGCCCGTCGGGCGCGGGCCGCAGGGTGTGGTGGTTGATGAGAAAGACCGGGTAGTCGAAGCACACGCCGATGAGCGAGGCGCCGAAGGCGAGCGTGAGCCCGTGGAGCCTGCCGAAGGCCGCGAGCCCCGCGGTCGTCGCCACGAGCATGCCCGCGGCGATGGGCAGCGACGCGAGCACGAGGTAGCGCATCGAGCGGTGGATCAAGAGGAACAGCGCCACGACGCCGAGCGACGAGAGGGCCGCGATGCGCTCGGTGTCTCCGCGGATCTGCGCCTCGGCCGCGACGGCGATGCGGTGCGCGCCGCTCTGCTTCAGCCGCAGCGCGCCGCCGCGGGCGCGGTTCACCTCGTCGAAGGCGCGCGCGATGGCGTCGAGCAGCGGGCGCTGGCGCGCGCCGTCGAAGGCCGAGTGGCGCGTGGCGAGAAAGATCACGCCGTGACGCCCGTCGGGCGACACGAGCTGGCCGTCGCGCACGGTGAGCTCGCCCGACTGCGCGCCGCGCATCCGCGCGAGCTGCGCGGCGAAGCCCATGAGGGGGTCGCTCCCCGCGACGCGCGCCGCGAGCCCGCCCATGGGCGACGAGAGCGCGCGTCGCACGGCGCGGGCGGCCTCGGTGAGCCCCTCGTCGGTGAGCCTCGGGGGCAGCTCTTCTTCAGGGCGCTCGGAGAGGAACGCGTGCCGCCGCGGGAAGTACGTGTCGTAGAAGGCCCGCTCGAGCTCGGGGTCGACGCCCGCGCGCAGCCACGCGACCTCGGGGTGATGCCGCAGCTTGTCGGCGAGCGCGCGCGCGCCCGACGCGGCCCGGTCGGCGTCGGGGGCCTCGACGGCGAGCACCATGGTGCGCGACAGGTCGCTCTCGGCGACGGCGCGGGAGACGTACGCGAGGCGCGCGTCTCCGCCGGCGGGGAGAAAGTGCGTGATCTCGCTGCCGACGCGCATGCGGCGCCACGAGAACACGGCCATCGCGGCGAGGAGCGCGAAGCCGAGGGCGAGCGCCGCGCGGTCGCGCCGGGCCATCACGGCGCGAGGCGAAAGACGCGGGCGGCCTCGTCGGGCGCGTAGCGGCGCGCGGGGTTCACGTCGACGAAGGTCGTGGCGGTCTCGTCGCCGCTCGTCTCGCGCAGGGTCATCGACTCGAGCGTGACCCCGGTGCCCCGCAGGCGGATGTCGCGGAACACCCGCTGCACGACGGCCGTGCGCGGGCGCAGCGTGAGCTCCCACGCGTCGGGGCGGCGGGCGTCGGGCACGCGAAAGTCCATCTCGTAGGCGCGGTCGAGCGCGGCGCGGTCGCCGGCCACGAGCGCGAGAAAGCCGTCGACGAACTGTCGCACGACGGGCGTGGCGTTCATGTCGATCGACTGCTGCCCGTAGCCGTCGGTGAAGCGAAGCTGCGACGCCTCGATGAGCACCGTCGCGGGCGCGGGGCTCGTGGTGCGCCGCACGAGGCGCGAGGGCGGCGCGTAGTCGATGGTCCCCTCGCTCACGAGCGGGGCCGCGAGGAGCTGCACGCGCTTCTCTTCACGGAACCGCGCGCTCAGGCCCGGCAGGGCCGCGAAGCGCCGCAGGAGCTCGTCGAGCGTGACGGGCTGCGCGGCGGGCGCCGCGGGCGCGACGGGCGCGTGGGCCGTGGGGGGGGCCGGGGCGCGGCGCG
>JBDHVF010000176.1:0-11869 GCA_039809605.1 Polyangiales bacterium
GTACAACACCCCGCTCGCGGCGGTGCTCTTCGTCGTCGAGATCGTGACGGGCATGGTGACCCTCGAGGTCGTGATGCCCGTCGTGGTCGCGACGGCGGTCGCCACGGCCGCGACGCGCCTCGCCGTGGGCGGCGGGCCCATCTACGGCGCGCGCACCTTCGCGCTGGCCTCGGGCGCGGAGTACGGCGCGTACGTGCTCCTCGGCGCGCTGGCGGGCGTGGTGGGCCCGGCGCTGCTCGCGACGCTCTCGGCGGGCGAGCGGATGTTCCGCGCGTCGCGCCTGCCGGGCCCCGCGAGGAGCGCCCTCGGGGGGCTCGGCGTGGGCGTGATCGCGTGCGCGCTGCCCGAGGTCACGGGCAACGGCTACGAGGCGATCCAGCGCATCCTCGACGCGCGGCTGCCCGTGGCCATGCTCGCCGTGCTGCTCGTCGCCAAGGCCGTCGCGACGACGTCGTCGGTCTCGTCGGGCAGCCCCGGCGGCGTCTTCACCCCCGCGCTCTTTCTCGGCGCCTCGCTCGGCGGGCTCGTCGGCGCCGCGTCGCGCTCGCTGCTCGGCGCGGGCGTGGCCCCGGGGGGCTACGCGCTGGTGGGCATGGCCGCGCTCGCCGCCGCGACGACGCACGCGCCCCTCATGGCCGCGGTGCTGGTCTTCGAGCTCTCGGGCGACTACGCCATCGTGCTGCCGCTGCTGCTCGCGACCTCGCTCGCCACCTTCGTCGCGCGGCGCCTGCGCCCCGACTCGGTCTACACCGAGGAGCTCCGCCGCCGCGGCGTCGCGTGGGAGGGCGGCCTCGCCGAGCGCCTCGCCCGCGCGGTGCGCGCGAGGGACGTCATGGAGATGGACCCCCCTTGCGTGAGCGCCGCGGCGCCGCTCGACGAGGCCCTGGCGCTCTTCGAGCGGGGCCACGGGCGGCGGGTCTACGTGCGCGACGGCGACCGGGTGCGCGCGATCGACCTGCACGCCGCGCGGCGCGCTTGGTCGGCGCGCGCGGAGGGCGACGCCTCGGCGGCGGGGCTGCCCGCGGGGGCCTTCGCCGAGGACGTGCCCGCGGCGTCGCCCGACGACACGCTGCTCGCGCTCAACGAGAAGCTCTGGGAGGTCGACTGGGGCGAGATCCCCGTGGTCGACCCGAGCGCGCCCGAGCGCCTCGTGGGCATCGTCACGCGCCGCGCGCTGCTCGGGGCCTTCGACGCCGAGCTCCTTCAGCGCGACCTGCTGCTCACGCGGGTGGTGTGGCACGAGGGGCCGCGCGAGGTCGGCGACTACCTCGAGCTGCCGCGCGGCCACCGCGTCGAGGTGATCGCGACGCCGCGGTGGCTCGCGGGGGGCGCGCTCGACCTGAGCGCGGTGCGCGGGCGGTTCCGCGTGACGCCCGTGGCGGTGCGCCGTCGCGAGCGGGGCGAGGCCCGGTGGCTCGACCCCGACGACGCGGGGGCCTTGCGCGAGGGTGACCGGCTGATGGTGCTCGGCGAGCCCGCTCGGATCGAGGCCTTCAGGGCTTCGTCGGGATGACGTCTCCGCCCGAGGCGCGCCACGCCTCGACGGCCTGGCGGATCTTCGCGCGCATCTGGGGCGTGACCGCGGGCGCGCGGCTGCTCTGGCACGCCCAGAGCGCGCGCTTGAGCGCGTCGCACGCGGCGCCGCACGAGAGGCAGCCCGCGAGGTGGCGCTCCATCGCCGCGCAGTCGTCGGGCGCGAGGTCGCCCTCGATGCGCTGGGACCAGAGCGCCACCACGTCGGGGCACTGCGTCGAGGCGGGGGCGACGTGGGGCTCGAGCGCGGGCCGCAGGGCGTCGCGCAGCGCGGCGCGGGCGCGGTGAAGGCGGCTCTTGAGCGCCTCGACCGAGAGCCCGAGCGCGGCGGCCGCCTCGGGGGCCGTGAGCCCCTCGACGTCGCGCAGGCGGATCACCTCGCGGTGCTCGGGCGCGAGCGAGTCGAGCGCGCGGTGGAGGGCGCGCGAGAGCTCGTCGTCGGAGACCCGCTGCTCGGGGTCGGGGCCCGCGTCGGCCATGGAGGCCACGGCGTCGTCGCCCTCGTGGGGGCGGTTCTTGAGCCCGCGGCGCTGGCGCGAGCAGGCGCTGCGCGTGATGGCGAAGGCCCAGCTCGAGAGGGCCGCGCGGCCTTCGAAGCGCCCCAGGTTGTTCACGAGGGCGATGAGCGCCTCCTGCATCACGTCGTCGGCGTCGGAGCCGGGGCACAGGCGCTTCACGAAGCGCTCGACCGAGGGGGTGACCTCGGCGAGCAGCGTCTCGATGGCGTCGGCGTCGCCCGCGCGGGCGCGCTCGATCAACGTGTCTTCCATGGGAGGGAGTGTGAGGGTAGCGCGCCGGACGCGGCGCGGCGACGGTCAGCCGAAGGGCCACCATCCCTTGCGCTTCGCGCCGTCGCTCTTCGCGGGCTGCGGGCTCTCCCTGCACGAGCACCGCTGGTCCATCGGGACGCCGCCGAGCACCTGCTCGACGTGCATGCCGCATCCCGCGTAGGTGGCCTTCTCGCATCGGGGGCACGTCACTCGTCTGCACATCGTGGGTTGTGTCTCCTTCAGATCACTGAGAGCCAGCGGGGCGCCCGATGGGTTCGCGCCGCCCTTCGCCGGGTGCGCGTCGTCTCCGGCCTCGTCGCCCGCGCCGTCGAACCAGTGCCGATCGAGCCAGCGCATGAGCGCACGGGTCTCGCGCACGTTCGCGACCTCGTCGCCCGAGTAGGGAACAGGCACCCCCGTGGCGACGGGGGCGGAGCCGTCGTCGGCGAGCGGCGCGAAGCAGCGCGCGGCGTTCCACGGCAGGTCGGTGCCGTCGACCGTTCGCCCGAGGAGCACCGTGCGGAAGAGGGCGCGCGCGAGGTTGATGCGCGGCGCGTGGCGAAAGAACCTGTCTCTCAAGAGGCGCGCGCTCTGCGCGCTCGACTCGCCGTTCATCCCGTGGACGAGCATGTTGACCACGAAGGTCGGCCGGCGGACGTAGTCGCGCCACCCCCACGGCTGCGCGCCGACGCTCTTGCGCTCGGGCCTGAGCTGGCGCTCGAGGCGCCACGCGACGTCGCGCAGGTACCGCTCCCGCTCGCCGGGCTTGATCGAGTGCAGCATGCGCGTCGTGCGGTCGTCGACGGCGACCAGGTCGAGCAGGGCCAGCGCGCCGCCCGCGTGCTCGATGTTGGCCTCCTCGGTGGTCTGCGAGACGCCCATCGAGAGCGCCACGATCTCGTGCAGCGCCTCGCCCTCGCGCCCCTCGAAGAGGTGCCGCATCGCGAGCGTGACGGCCGACGTGCAGGGGTTGTTGGCCGAGAAGATCCCGTCGAGGTAGCCGTGCCCCGTCGACCCGCCGAACACCGGCAGAAAGAGCGGCATCGCCGCGGTGCACATGCCCACCTCGACGAGCGAGAGCTTGAGGTCGCGCCCGCGGTCGGCGGTCCCCTCGCGGTCGGCCGCGCCGAAGTTGCGAAAGGCGCGGGGCTTCCACGAGGTCGCGTCGAACGACAGCACCACGACCTTCTTCTGGAGCCGGCCGAGGGTCCAATCGCCGAACGCCTCGCGCATGTGCTGCCTGAACACCTCGGCGCGCGCGATGGGCTCGACGCCGCGGAGCGTGTTGCGCATCGCCCAGAGGTCTCCCAGCGAGCCCAGGAGGCACCCCGGCGCCGAGGCGACGGTGCCGAGGCGCTCGCGCACGAAGCCCCAGAGGGCGCCCGAGGTGGGCATCGCGCGCCGCGCCACGTCGATCTCGCGCAGCGCGCCGGCCGCCAGCGCGAGCCCCGCGAGGTGCCGCGAGCTCGCCGCGAGCGAGGCCGCGTAGAGGTCGGAGAAGCGCTTGCATCTCTCGATGATCTCGGTCGCGGTGCGGGCGGGCCTCCCCGCGGCGCGGTCCTCGGCGGCCTGCGAGAGCTCCTTCGCGAAGTAGAGCGCCATGAGCCCGCCGTTGGAGGTGCCCGCGAACAGGTCGACCTCGTCGAGAAAGCTCCCCCTGCCCTCGCGCTCGTAGATGCGCTGGAGCCGCTCGATCACGCGCAGCTCCATGAGCGGCCCGGGGCCCCCGTCGAGGCTCAGGATCTTCAACATGACGCCTCCCCCCTTCTCCCCGGCCCTGAACGTTACACGTCGGCCCCGCCCTTCATCCAGTTCGCTTCGACCCACGCGACGGTGGCGTCGAGCTCGCCGCGCGCGATGATCTCCTGGGCGCGCGCGTCGAGCGCCCGGGCCGTGGCCGCGGGCGGCGTGAGCGTGGCGCGCAGCGCGAGGCCGATCTCGCGCATGTCGGGCTCGAAGCGGTGAAACTGCTCGGCGAGGAGGTCCTCGCACTGCCGCGACACCACGCCGACCGAGCCCTGGAGCAGCAGGTCGATGAGGAACAGCGGCCGCAGCACCAGCCACTCGAGCCACCCCCAGTCGATGTCGTGCGGGGGCGGCTTGAAGAGCCGCCGGCGCGGCGTCGACGCGATGGGCGTGGGGCCCGCGGACTTGTCGTCGACGAGGGGCAGCGGGCGCTCGGTGGCGCGGCGCTCGGCGCGGCACTCGTGGCCGCCGAGCGAGAGCACCGACACGTCGCCGAGCCAGTCGCGCAGCATCGGGCGCGTCTGGCTCGGGTCGCGGGCCTGCAGGTAGTGGAGCGCGCTGCCGAGGGCGCACATCGCGGGGTTGTTCGCCACGAGGCCCCCGTCGAGGTGGTGGCGCCCGCCGGGGCCGAAGTGAATCGGGAGGTAGATCGGGAAGGCGCTGCTCGACATCGCCGTGCTCACGAGCGTGGGGTCGCGCTCGTCGGGCGAGCGGAGGCCGACGAAGGGGGGGAAGTTGCGGTAGAGCCTGGGCTCCCACGAGAACGCGTCGTAGCTGACCACGAGCATCGCGCGGTCGAGGTCGCCCATGCGCAGTTCGCCGAGCGCCGCCGGGTCGCGGAGCACGTCGCGGAGCTTCGACGGGCGGTCCATGGCGAAGAGGCCCGTGACGAGGCGCACGAACCCGCAGGGCGTCGCGTGCAGCGCCTCGAGGATGCGCGTCGAGAGCGCCACCGCGCCCTCGATGGCCTTCGCGGGCTCCTCACCGCGCGCGAGGCCCGCCGCGAGGCGCAGGGTCATGAACGCGCCGTCGGAGGCGCCCGCGAAGAGGTCGGTGCGCGCGAGAAAGCCCGGCACGCGCCGCTCGATCTCGCCGAGGAGCCGCACCTGCAAGAGCGGCGACGAGCCGCCGTCCATGGTCAGCACGCGCAGCTTCGGCCCGAGGCTTCGGAGGTTTGCCATCGCTCGCGACGACGATAGACCGCGAGTGAGGCCCGTGTCGTCCCCGACGTCTCGCCTACTCGCCGGCGGCGGGGGGCGTGCGCGGGAGCGTGACGACGAACTCGGCCCAGCGGCCCTCCTCGGAGTCGACCGCGAGCGAGCCGCCGTGGCCCTGCGCGACGATGTCGTGGCTGATCGACAGCCCGAGGCCCGTGCCCTCGCCCGCGGGCTTGGTGGTGAAGAACGGGTGAAAGATCTTCTCGCGCAGGTCGGGGGCGACGCCGAGGCCGTTGTCCCAGACGCGCAGCTCGACGCGGTCGCCGAGGTCGCGAGTGCTCACCCGCACGGTGGGGCGGTAGCCCTCGGGCGCCGCGCGCTGCCGCGCGAACACCGAGTAGCACGCGTTGTTCACGAGGTTGACCACCACGCGCCCGAGGTCGTGCGGGCTGACGGGCACGGGGGGCATCGCGGCGAGCTCGCCCTCGAAGGTGATGGCCGCCTTGGGGTTCTGGTTCTTGAAGCTCTGCCACGCGAGCGCGCGGTGCTCGGCCACGAGGCGCGCGAGGTCCGCCGGCGTGCGCTCGCCGCCGGTGGTGCGGGCGTGCTCGAGCATGCCGGTCACGATGCGGTCGGCGCGGCGGCCGTGCTCGGCGATCTTGCCCGCGGTCTCGCGCAGCTCCGCGAGCAGGTCGTCGACGCCGTCGGCCGTGGCGGCGCCGAGCCTGGGGCGCGCGGGGGCGAGCTCGGCCTCGAGGTCCTCGGCGAGGGCCACGACCCCGTCGGCGAAGTTGGTCACGAAGTTCAAGGGGTTCTTGATCTCGTGCGCGATGCCCGCGGTGAGGGCGCCGAGCGAGGCGAGCTTCTCCTGCGTGATGAGCTGCCGCTGCATGGCGCGCATCTGGCGGATCACCCGCGAGAGCTCCTCGTTGCTGGCGTGCAGGGCGGCGGTGCGCTCCTTCACGCGCGCGTCGAGGGTGTCGTAGAGCCGCGCGTTCTCGATCGAGATGGCCGCCTGCGCGGCGAGCAGGTCGAGCACCTCGCAGCGCTCGGCGGTGAACGCGTCGGCCACGAGGTTGTTCTCGAGGTAGAGGAGCCCCACGAGCTCCTTGCGCCGCAGCACGGGCATGCAGAGCACCGAGCGCGGCGACCGCGCGGCCACGTAGCGATCGCCGCGGAACTGCCCCGCGCGCGACGCGTCGCCGAGCACCGTGCGCTCGCGCGTGCGCTCGACGTAGCGCACGAGGTCCGTCGCGAGGTCGTCGCGGTCCTGGTACGACCCCGCCGACACCGCGGGCGCCGCGTCGCCCGCCGCGGGGTCGAGGCGCACCACGCTGGGCGCGTCGCCGAGCAGGATGAGGTGCCCGCGCTGCGCGCCCGCGGCCTCGAGCATGGTCGCCATGAGCGTGCGCAGGAGCTGCGACAGCACGATCTCGCCCGAGAGCGCCTGCGACGCGCGCAGGGCGGCCTTGAGGTCGAGCGTGGCGCTCGTGGGCCCGGCGCCGCGGGCCTCGCCCGCGCGGGCGGCGACGTCGGGGTGGCGCCGGTCGAGCGCGGCGACCTTGGCGTCGGCGCCCCACTGCGCGTAGAGCGTGCGCGCGCGGGAGAGGTACGCGCGGGCCACGCTGCGCCGGCCCTGCGCGAGGTGAAAGCGCCCCGCGAGCTCGTGGGCGAGCGCGTGGTCGTGGGCGCGCCCGTCGGCCGCCGCGGCGGCGTCGATGGCGCGGTCGTAGAGGTCCATCGCGTCGACCGCGCGGCCTTCGAAGCGCGCGAGCTCGGCGCGCGCGAGCAGGTCGCGCTGCGCGAAGTTCGCCGGACACTGCGCGGCCCACGCCGAGAGCTTCGCGAGGTGCTCGTCGAGGGCCTTGCGCCACCCGTCGGCCCCCTCGCCCTCGGGCGCGGGGCGCGCGAGCCGCGTGAGCGCGTCGTAGAAGCGGTACTCCCCCTCGAGCACGAAGCCGAAGATGGCCGGCACGAGGGGCGCGACGGACTCTCCGAGCGCGGCGGCCTCGTCGAGACCGCCCATGAGGTACGCCGCCATCTGCTGCGTGATGTTGTAGACGGCGATCCACGCGGGGATGGCGCCGATGCCCTTGCGCACCTCGGCGTCGTCGAGCCACTTCGGGTCCTCGGCGGCGGTGGCGCCGGCCGTGAGCCGGTCGATGGCGCGCCAGAAGCCCGCCACGAAGAACGCCACGTCGACCTGGTTGAGCCGCGCCTGGTGGGCCACCTGCGCCCGCGCGCGCGCGCCGAGCGCGTGGAGCTCGTCGCCGTGCACGAGCCGCAGGAGCACGCCCTGCATGCCCGCGAGGCCCACGAAGGGCAGCGTGCCGAGCTCGGTGGCGCGGGCGTAGACGTCGTCGATGCCCGCGATGGTCTCGGCGAGGGGGGCGCGCCAGGGGTTGACGAACAGGTGCACCATGAAGCGGCACGCGACGAGGGTGCCGCCGGCGTCGAAGCGGTCGCAGAGGTCGAGCGCGAGGCGGCCGAAGGCGTGCGCCGCGGGGTAGTCGTTGAAGGCCCCGGCGAGCACCATGGCGTAGCCCACGTACCCGATGGCCGAGCCGGGCCCGTGCCCGTGCACCACCGAGAGGTTGGTGAGCCGCGCGGCCAGGAACATGAAGTACATCGGGTTGGCGTACGACCCGAAGTGGATGAGCTCGGCGACGAGCTGCGCGCGCGCGCGCTCGTCGGGGTCGGCGAGCTCGGGCAGCGCGCGCAGGTCGTCGGCGGTGCGGCCCGCGAGGTTCTTCGCGAGCGCGGCGAGCTCGGCGCCGAAGGCGGCCTGGAGCTCGGCGTCGGGCGGCACCTCGACGTCGAAGACGCGCAGCGCGCGGCGGCCGCCCTCGAAGATGTCGGCGTAGCTCGCGCGGCTCTCGTAGAGGGCGAACTGGCGGCTGAAGATCTCGCGCTTCTCGGCGCGCGAGCGCGTGGCGGCGAGCACGCGCGCGAAGCCCCGCTCGGCCTCGTCGAAGCGCCCGAGCAGGTAGTCGCACTCGGCGCGCGCGCGGTGGAGGTCGCGCGCGAGCGCGTCGTCGGCCGAGAGGGCGTCGGGGCCGAGCAGCTCGCAGCCCACGGCCGCCCACGCCGCGGCCGAGGCCCAGGCCATGGCGTCGCGGGCGCGGGCGCCGGCCTCGAGGTCGAGGCGCGCGAGGTCGCGGCGCTCGTCGGGGTCGGCGATGAGCGCGCGCCCGAGGTTGAGCTGGTTGACCACGGCGAAGACGTTGACGGCGGCGTCGCCGCGGGCGAGCGCCGCGCGCCACAGGCGCCCGATGCGCAGGTGCCACGCGGGCCGCTCGGCCTCGGGGATGAGCGCGTAGGCGGCCTCGTGCACCCGGTCGTGGGCGAAGCGGTAGCGGGCGCCGGCGTCGTCGTCGGGGCGCGCGTCGGAGACGTACTTGTACCCGTCGCCGACGGGCACGAGCAGGGCGGCGCGCACGGCCTCCCAGAGGTCCGCCGCGGCGCGCGCGGGCGGCGCGTCGAGCAGCGCGGCGACGGTGGCGAGGTCGAACACGCCTTCGCAGCACGCGCCGAGGCACACGGCCCTGCGCGCCCCGGGCGAGAGCGTGTCGAGGCGGCCGGTGACGAGGGCGGCGACGTTGTCGGTGACCGACTCCTCGCGCAGGGCCTCGGGCCGCCAGGCCCAGCGCCCGGCCTCGGCGTCGAAGGCCAGCAGCCCGCGCGCGTGCAGCGACGCGAGGAACTGCCCCACGAAGAACGGGTTGCCCGCGGTCTTCTCGAACACCACCCGCGCGAGCTCGCGCGCCTCGTCGCGGCGGCCGCCGAGCGCGTCGGCGACGAGCTCGCCCACGTCGGCCTCGACGAGGGGGCGCAGCGCGATGGCCTCGACGCGCGCGCCGGCCCTTCGCAGCTCGGCGAGGGTGTTGGCGAGCGGGTGCCCGTCGCCCACCTCGTTGTCGCGGTACGAGCCGATGAGCAGCAGGTGCCGCGCGCCCGGCGCCCGCACGAGGAGCGAGAGCAGCGCGAGCGAGCCCGCGTCGGCCCACTGCAGGTCGTCGAGAAAGAGCGCGAGGGGGTGCTCGGCCCGCGCGAACACCTCGACGAAGCGCAGGAAGACCGAGTTGAAGCGGTTCTGCGCGGCGGTGACGCCCTGCTCGGGCACGGGCGGCTGCGGGCCGACGAAGCGCTCGAGCTCGGGGATCACGTCGGTGATCACGCGCCCCTCGGCGCCCAGGGCCTCGCGCAGGCCCGCGCGCCACGCCTCGACGCGCGCCTCGCGCTCGCCGAGGAGCTGGCGCAAGAGGCCCTGGAGCGCCTCGATGAACGCCCCGTAGGGCGCGCTCTGGAGCGGGTCGTACTTGCCCTCGGCGAAGTAGCCGCGCTCGCGCACCAGGGGCTTCTGCACCTCGTGGACGAGCGCCGACTTGCCGACGCCCGACCAGCCCGACACGAGCACGAGCCCGGCGGCCCCGGCGCTGGCGCGCTCGAACGCGGCCAGCAGCGCGCGCTGCTCGCCGTCGCGGCCGTAGAGCCGCTGCGGCACCTGAAAGGTCGTGGGCGCGTCGCGCGTGCCCGCGACGAAGCCTTCGACGGCGCCCGTGGCGGCGAGGCGGCGCTCGCACTCGGCGAGGTCGAACGCGAGGCCGGCGGCGCTCTGGTAGCGGTCCTCGGCGTTCTTGGCGAGCAGGCGCAGGGCGATGTCGGAGAGCGCGGCGGGCAGCTCGGGGCGCACGGCGTGGGGCGCGCGCGGCGTCACGGCGATGTGCGCGTGCACGAGCGCGATCGGGTCGTCGACGGTGAAGGGCGCCGCGCCGGTGAGCATCTCGTAGAGCACGGCGCCGAGCGAGTAGAAGTCGGTGCGGTGGTCGAGCCCGCGGTTCATGCGCCCGGTCTGCTCGGGCGAGGTGTACGCGAGGTCGCCCTCGACCTCGCCGAGGCCCGTCACCCTGGGGCTCTCGCGCGCGAGGCGCGTGGCGAGGTCGAAGCCCGTGAGCCGCACTTCGAACGTCTCGGGGTTCACCAGCACGCTGCGCGGCTCGACGCCCTTGTGCGCGACGCCGGCGCCGTGCAGGTGCGCGAGCGCCCGCGCCACGCCCGCGGCCACGCGCAGCGCGTCGAGGGGGCGGGCGCCGCCGGGGCGCGCGTCCATCCAGCGGCGGAGGGTCGTCGCGCCGAAGTCTTCGACCACGAGCGCGAGGCCGTTGCGCGAGGGCTCGAGCGCCACGGGCCGCGCGACCCCGGCGCCCGCCACCTCGCGCGCGAGCTCGTAGCCGTAGCGCGCGCGGGCCAGCTCGACGCGCGTCATGTCTCCGCGCCGGGCGTACCGCACCAGCACGTCGGCCCCGCCGCGCGCGCGGGCGCGCGCCCACGCCGTGCGCGGCCCCTCGTCGAGCACCTCGAGCACCTCGTAGCCGTGGAGCAGTTCCATCGCAGCGTCATCTCCCTCCGACGCGCGCGAAGCTATCACAGCCGCGCGGCGTCGAGGGCGCGCTCAGCCCTCGCGCGCCGACCGCGCGAGGCGCTCGGCGAGCGCCCTCGCGAGCGCGTCGACGTGGGGCATGCGCAGCACCGTGAGGTGATCGCCCGGCAGGGGCACCACCTCGACGCCGCCCGCGGCGAGCGTGCGCCAGCCCCACGTGGGGTCGCGCGCGTTGCGGCCCGTGAGGGCCGTGACCTTCAGGAGCGTCACGCGCTGCGCGTAGGCCCTGGGCATGTAGCTCCCCGTGAGGCCCACGTGCAGCTTGAAGAGCTCGGCCATCGGCAGGATCGCCGACTGCCGCAGGACCATGGGCCGGTGCTCGACGGGCACGTACCCCGCCATCACCGACCGCGCGAGGAAGCGCCTCCAGCGCCCGCCGAGGCCGTCGCCCTCGTCGCCCGCGAGCATGGTGTCTCGGAGGTAGAGGTAGTCGTGCAGGTGGGGCCAGATCGAGCGCGCGATGCCCGAGCCCATCTGCCACGCGAGGTTGAGCCCCGCGGGCCGGTGCCCGTCGACGGGCGCGGGCTCGTCGAGCATCGCGAGCAGGGCCACGCGCTCGCCCATCTCCGAGAGCTGGCAGGCCATTTCGTACGCCACCAGGCACCCGAACGAGAAGCCCCCGAGGTGGTACGGGCCCCTCGGCTGCCGCGCGCGCACGGCCGCGACGTAGCGCGACGCCATGGCCTCGATGGTCAGGTCGGGCGCCGTGACGCCGTCGAGCCCGTGGGCCTGCAGGGCGTAGAAGGGCCTCGCGTCGCCGAGCCTGCGCGCGAGCTCGACGTAGGGGAACACCACGCCCGCCGCGGGGTGCGCGAAGAACATCGGCGGCAGCGCCCCCTTCGGCTGCAAGGCCACGAGCGGCGACGCGGGGTCGTCGACGAGCGGGGCGTCGGTGGGGGGCTCGAGCGCCGCGGCCATGCGCGCGGGGGTCATGCCCCGAAACGCCGCGCCCGCGGGCACCGCGAGCCCGAGCTCGCGCCGCGCGCGGTCGGCGAGCCGGAGCGTGATGAGCGAGTCGGCGCCGAGCGCCACGAGGTCGTCGTCGGCGCCCACGGGCGACACGCCGAGGATGTCCTCGCACAAGCGGCAGAGCTTGCGCTCGAGCTCGGTGCGCGGCGCCACGTACGGCGTCGAGAGCGGCCTCGGGTGCGCGACCGGCGCGGCCTCGCGCGGCGCCTCGGGCGCGGCCGTCGCGAGCGCGGGCGAGGCGTCGGCGAGCCACG
>JBDHVF010000177.1:0-11774 GCA_039809605.1 Polyangiales bacterium
AGGAAGATGTAGATCGCCTCGTTGCCGCGCCGCGCCTCGTCGAACGACAGGCCCTCCCACGCGATGTCGTAGCCGCGCGGCAGCGTCTGCCGGGCGACCTCGCGGATCGCGCGGATCGCGTCGCCGCTCGTGTAGCCGCGGGCGGGCACGCCGCGGATGGCCGACGAGTTGTAGAGGTTGTAGCGCGTGATCTCGTTCGGCCCGTGCGTCTCGCGCATCGTCATGAAGGCCGAGTAGGGCACCATCTCGTTGCGCTCGTTCTTCACGAAGAGGTGCAGGATGTCGGACGGGAGGCGGCGGTACTCGGGCCGCGCCTGCACGTAGACCTTGTAGAAGCGGCCGAAGCGGATGAAGCCCTGCTCGTAGGTGCTGCCGATGAGGATGTCGAGGTTCTCGAGCGCCCGGCGGATGGAGACGCCCTTCTGCATCGCGAGCTGGTTGTCGATCACCAGCTCGTACTGGGGGTAGTTCGCCGCGAAGAAGGTGAAGAGGCCCGCGAGCTCGGGGCGCCGCGAGAGGTGCTCCATGAACTCGCGGTTGACGCGGTCGAACTCGTTGTAGTCGGTGGTCTCGCTGAGGTCGAGCAGGCGCACGGCGAAGCCGTCGGCCGCGCCGAAGCCCGGCACCGACGGGGGCTCGAAGAACTCCACGCGCGCGCCGATGTTGCGCGAGCGCTCCTCGAGCTCTTCGATCACCTGGTGCACCGAGTGGGTGCGCCGCGACCAGGGCTTGAGGTTGATGAGGCACGTGCCGGCGTTCGAGCCGCGGCCCTCGGTCAGGATCTCGTAGCCCGCGAGCGACGACACCGACTCGACGCCGTCGACGTGGCGCGCGATGGACTGGAGCTCGCGCGAGACCTGGTTGGTGCGCTCGAGCGTCGTGCCGGGCGGCGTCTGGATGATCGCGTAGATCTGCCCCTGGTCCTCGTTGGGGATGAAGCCCGAGGGCAGGTGCTTGTTCACCCCGAAGATGCCGAGGCCGAAGAGGGCCAGCATGCCGAAGGTGACCGTGCGGCGGCTCACGATGCGCCCGAGCAGCCAGACGTAGCGGTTCGTCGCCCGCTCGAAGACGCGGTTGAAGAGGTCGATGAAGAGGCCGATCGGCGTGCGGCGCTTGTGGTGGTGGGGGTCGTGCTTCTTCAGGATGATCGCGCAGAGCACGGGCGTGAGCGTGAGCGCCACCACGCCCGAGATCACGATCGACGACGCCATCGTGATCGAGAACTGGCGGTAGAAGACGCCCACGGGGCCGGTCATGAAGGCCACGGGCACGAACACCGCGACCATGAGCATGGTGATGGCGACGATGGCGCCGCTGATCTCGCCGATCACCTTCTTCACCGCCTCGTAGGGGGTGAGGTCGGGCTCCTCGGCCATCTTCGCGTGCACCGCCTCGACGACGACGATGGCGTCGTCGACGACGATGCCGATGGCGAGCACGAGCGCGAAGAGCGTGATGAGGTTGATCGTGAGGTCGAAGGCCTGCATGAAGATGAAGGCGCCGACGAGCGACACGGGCACCGCGAGCGTCGGGATGAGCGTGGAGCGCCAGTCGCCGAGGAAGACGAACACCACGAGCGCCACGAGCACGAAGGCTTCGAAGAGCGTGTGGAGCACCTTCTCGATCGACGCGTCGAGGAAGCTCGAGACGTCGTAGTTGATCGAGTAGTGCATGTTCGGCGGGAAGCGCGTGCGCGCCAGCTCGTCGAGCCGGGTCTTCACGTCTTCGATGACCTGGCTCGCGTTGCTGCCGGGGGTCTGCTTGAGCACGATGGCGGCCGAGGGGTGGCCGTTGAGGTCGGAGTAGATGTCGAAGAACTCGCTGCCAAGGTGAACGTCGGCGACGTCGCGCAGCCGTAGGATCTCTCCGTCGGGCGTCGAGCGGATGATGATGTTCGCGTACTGGTCCGCCTGGTCGTAGCGGCCCGCGTACACCAGCACGTACTCGAGCGACTGCGCGGTCATGCCCGTCGCGCTGCCGGTGCGACCGGGGCGGCCGATGACGCTCTGGTCGGCGATCGCCTGCATCACCTCCTCGGTCGAGACGTTGTAGGCGCGCATGCGGTCGGGCTTGAGCCAGATGCGCATCGCGAACTGGCGGTTGCCGAGGATGGTCGCGCGCCCGATCCCGTTGATGCGCTGCAGCTCGGGGATGAGGTTCACGCTCGCGAAGTTGTAGAGGTACGTCTCGTTCGCGTTGGGGTCGGTGCTGTACAGGTTGACGTACATCAGCATGCTCGGCTGGAGGCGGGTCACGACGACGCCCTCGAGCCGAACGAGCGCGGGGATCTGATTGATCGCCTGGTCGACGCGGTTCTTCACGTTGACGACCGCGATGTCGGGGTCGGTGCCGAGGTCGAAGTAGACCTGGATGGTCGCCTCGCCCGCGCTCGTGGCGTCGGAGACCATGTAGCGCATGCCCGGCACGCCGTTGATCTGCCGCTCGAGCGGGATCAGCGCGGCCTCGATGAGCACGCGAGCGCTCGCGCCCGGATACGCGAGCGTCACGGTGACCAGCGGCGGCGCGATCTCGGGGAACTGCGAGATGGGTCGACTCCTGATGGCCAGCGCGCCGAGAAAGATCAGGATGAGCGACACGACGATCGCGAGCACGGGTCGATGAATGAATCGTTGCATCGTTCGAATGGGATCCGTGATGAACGAGATCGCAGGATCGCGATCGCGAATGCGCCGCGACGCCGAGGAGCGCGGAGCATGAGGTTCGCGGTAAGGCGCTATAGGTGCGCCAAACCGAAGCGTCAAGCACGACCTGCTTGATGCGTCACGCTTTGAAAAAAGCCTCAAACGCAGCGCGCGGCTTCCTTCATCAGACACGTTTCCTTTTGCCCCGTAGGGACGACGAGCGCCGCGATCGGGACAGGCGTGATCGTTGACGCGAAGCGATGTGACGCGCGTCGAGCAATCATGTCGCGCGCCTCGCCGAGCGCAGTGCCTGCTCGCCCGACTCGAACGGGGCGATCAGCGCGCCGGCGCCATGTCGTCGAGCGCCGACTGCATGCGGGCCCGCACGCGCTCGCGCACGGCCGCGGGGTCGTCGCGCGGCGACACGCGCTCGGGGTCGAGAAAGCGCAGCCGGATCGGCAGCGGCAGCGGGAGGTACGGCAGCCACGGCCCCAGCGCCACGCCCCACGGCAGCGCGAGGGCCACGGGGAAGCGCTCGAGCCGCGCCCAGCGCTTGAGCCCGATGCGCCGCGCGATCGACGCGCCCTCGCTCACGATGAGCGCGCTCCTGTGCGCGCCCTGCGCCACCACGGGCACGATGGGCGCGCCGGTCTCCTGCGCGAGGCGCACGAAGCCCGTGCGGTCGCCGAGGATCACCTCGTCGCGGCGGCGGAAGTGCCGGTAGGCCTCGAGGTCTCCGCCGGGGTAGACGAGCACCTGGCCGCCCGCGTCGAGCACGCGACGCGCGTTCGCGGGCGACGCGCGCAGCGCGCCGAAGCGGTGCAGGGCGCGGCCGAAGGGCGTGAGCTGTCGCATCGCGAAGTCGTGCGCGAGCGCGTACACGGGCGCGTCGGGGCCGCGCGCGGCCCACAGCGTCGCGAGGGTGCAGAGGCTCTCGGGGCCCGCGAGGCCGTTGTTGTGGTTGCCCACGTAGAGGGCCGGGGCGTCGCCCACGCGCTCGGCGCCCTCGACGCGGAGCTTGAAGTACCCGCGGCAGAGCGCGGTGGCGTAGGGGAGCGCCGCCGCGATGAGCGCGGCGTCGCGGCCGTCGAGGCGGTCGGGGTCGAAGGTCATCCTCGGGCGGCGCCTCCGGGCGGACGGGCGTGCACGGGGTGGGAGCGTACCGCGACGCGGCGGAGGCGCGGGGCCACGCCTTCGAGGTGCTGGCACGACGGGCAGAAGAAGGTCGAGCGGCCGCCCACCTCGGAGCGCTCGACGGTCGCGCCGCAGCGGGGACAGGCCTTGCCCGCGCGGCGAAAGACCGCCAGGTGCGACTGGTGCTCGCCCTTGCGGCCGAAGAGGTCGCGGTAGAGCCCGCCGGGCGCGGTCGTGCCGCGGTGCGCGACGCCCTCGGTGAGCGTGTCGACGAGGGCGCGGTGCAGCGCGCTCCACTCGGCGTCGGTGAGCGCGTCGACCTTGCGCTCGGGGTGAATCGACGCGCGCCACAGGGACTCGTCGGCGTAGATGTTCCCCACGCCCGCGATCACGCGCTGCTCGAGGAGCAGGGGCTTGATGCGCCCGCGGCGCCCCTCGAAGCGCTCGCGCAGTAGGGCCTCGGTGAACCCCGCCTCGGTGGGCTCGGGGCCGAGCAGGTCGAGGTGGTAGAGCGCGTCGAGCGCGGCGTCGTCGCCGAGCGCCGTCGTGGCGAAGCTCACGCGGTCCCAGAGGCGCAGGTCGCTGTCGTCGTCGAGGGTGACCGTGAGGCGGGTGCCCTCGGCCACGGGCGCGTCGCGCGGCGTGAGCAGCAGGCGCCCCTCGAGCGACAGGTGCAGCGCCCACGAGCGGCCGTCGTCGAGCCGCAGGAGCAGGTACTTGCCGCGGCGCGCGGCCGACTGGATCGTGCGCCCGCGCAGGCTCGTTTCGAACGCGTCGGGCGGCGGCGCGCGCACCACGGAGCGGTCGCGCACGTGCGCCGCGACGACGCGACGGCCGACCGCCGCCCGGGCGAGGTCGGCGCGGATCGTCTCGACTTCGGGGAGCTCGGGCATGGCGCTACCCCAACCACTCGAGGTGCTTCGCCGTCGAGTCGTGCTCGGTCGTGGTCTTGAAGGGCTCGTAGCGCCCGCCCCGCGCGGCGTCGGCCGTGCGCGCGAGCAGCCGCTCGACCTCCGCGGGCGACAGGGGCCTGAAGCTCTGCGCGGCCTGCACCGCCTGCTCGACGAGCTCGACGCGGTCGACGCCCGTGATCACCACCGAGGTCGGCAGGTTCATCGCGTAGTGCAGGCACTCCATCGCGGTGACGGCGCCGCTCTCGAGGATCTTGCCCGCGCCCATGCACTTCATCCCGAGCACGGCGACGCCCTGGCGCACCGCCTCGGGCAGCACCCTGCGCTCGAAGCTGCGGAAGTGCGCGTCCATCACGTTGAGGGGCATCTGCACGGCGTCGAACGCGAAGTCGTGGGCGCGCGCGACCTCGAGCATGTAGAGGTGCACCGACGGGTCCTTGTGGCCGGTGAACCCGATGAAGCGCGCCAGGCCCGCCTCGCGCGCCTCGCGCAGCGCCTCGATCGCGCCGCCCTCGGCGAAGGCCCGGTCGGCGTCTTCGAAGCGGATCACCTCGTGGAGCTGCACGAGGTCGACGCGGTCGGTGCGCAGCCGCTTGAGCGACTCGCGGAGCTGCTTCGCCGCGGCCTTCTTCGTGCGCCCGTCGACCTTGGTCATCACGAAGGCCCGGTCGCGGTAGCCGTCGGCCAGCGCCTCGCCGACGCGCTCCTCGCTCGCGCCGTCGTGGTAGTCCCACGAGTTGTCGAGGAAGGTCACGCCGCGGTCGATGGCCTCTCGCACGATGCGTACGGCCGTGCGCGCCGAGCGCACGTTGCCCAGGTGATAGCCTCCGACGCCCACCATCGACACCCGCTCGCCCGTGCGACCCAGCGGGCGCGTCGGCACCGAACCACTCTTCGCAACTTCCGTCTCGGTCATGGGGGAATCACCTCCGAGCGCTCCCTCGTTGGAGTGCCCCGTGGCGCGCCCGGATGCACCTCCGTCGCGCGGCGCTCGCGGGCGGCCTCGTTGTCGCGATTCGCGCCCCGTCGGTGCTAGCGTCTCTCGCCTCGATGGACCTCCCTCGTCAGCTCGGGCCCTACCGGCTCCTCAAGCGCCTCGGGCACGGGGGCATGGCCCAGGTCTTTCTCGCGGTCGCGCACGGCGCGAGCGGCTTCGAGAAGAAGGTCGCGATCAAGACCCTCCTGCCCGAGCTCCAGGGCGACGGCGAGTACGAGCGCATCCTCATCGAGGAGGCGCGTCGCGCCGCGGGGTTCGCCCACCGCAACCTCGTGGGCGTGCACGACCTCGGCGCCGCGGGCGGCACCTACTACGTGCGCATGGACTGGGTCGACGGCGCCGACCTCGCGGCGCTCCTCGCGGCGGGCCCGGCGCCCGTGGGCCTCGCGCTGCTCGTGGCCGAGGAGCTCGCGCACGCGCTCGCGTACCTGCACGCGCTCACCGACGACGAGGGCCGCGCGCTCGGGCTGGTGCACCGCGACGTGAGCCCGGCCAACGTGCTCGTGTCGCGCGCGGGCGACGTGCGCCTCGGCGACTTCGGCATCGCCAAGGCGACGCTCATGGCCGACGTGACCCGCGGCGGCGTGCGCAAGGGCAAGTGCGCGTACATGTCGCCCGAGCAGGCGACGGGCGCGGCGCTCTCGCCGGCGAGCGACCTGTTCTCGCTCGGCGTGACGCTCCACGAGATGCTCACGGGGCGGCGGCCCTACGAGGGCGAGAGCGCGCTCGAGACGCTCGAGCGGGTGCGCGCGTGCGCGCCGCTCGACCTCGGCGCCCTCGACGTCGACCTCGCGGCGATCGTGTCGCGGTGCCTCGCGCGCTCGCCGAAGGACCGCTTCGCCGACGCCGCCGCGCTCGCCCGCGCGCTCGCCACGGCCCGCCGCACGCGCCCGCCCGCGAGCTACGAGGACCTCGGGCGCCTCGTCGGCGAGCGGGCGCCCGCGGGTTGAGCGCGATGCGGCGCACTTCTCATCGGCGCGCATTGGCCCCAGGTTCGCAGCGACGCCCCTTCGCTTCGATGACGCGCGTGAAGCGAGAACCGTGATGGACCTCTCCTCCCCCGCAGACCGACGCCGCGCGCTCGCGGACCTGCTCCGCGCGCGCCACGAGGACCTCCTGCAGCGCTGGGAGCGCCGCGTGCTCGCCGACCCCGCGGTGCCCGAGGCCCCCCGGCTGCGCAGGCCCGCGCTGCGCGACCACCTGCCGAAGCTCATCGACGACCTCGTGGCGGCGATCGAGCGGTTCGAGCCCGGTGAGGCGGTGGCGCACGGCCGCGCGCTCGGCGACGGGCCGTCGTCGAAGCTCCACGCGCTGCACCGCACGAACGAGCACTACTCGCTGCCCGCGATGCTGCGCGAGCTGTCTCTCTTTCGCGACGCGCTGCTGGAGCTGTGCGCCGAGGTCGGGGTGCGCGTCGAGGGCGACGAGGCGAGGCTCGTGCACGCGGCGCTCGACGACGCGATGTACACGACGGTGGTCGAGATCGAGCGCGCGACGCGCGACGCCGAGGCCGCCCTGCGCCAGGGCCGCGCCGACCTCGCCGAGCGCGAGGAGCGCATGCGCTTCGCCGTCGAGGCCGCGCAGGTGGGCACCTGGGAGCTCGACCCGCGGACCCGATCGCTCCGGTGCGACGCCCGCGGCCGTGAGATCCTCGGGCTGGCGCCCGACGTCGAGGGGCCCGGCGCCGGGGCCTTCTTCGACGCGGTGCACCCCGACGACCGCGCGCGGGTGCGAGAGGCCGTCGAGCGCGGCCTCGACCCGGCCGAGGCCGGCGGGCTGCGGGTGGAGTTCCGGGTGCGCGGCGCGCGCGACGGCGCCGAGCGCTGGGCGTCGATGCGGGGCCGGGCCACCTTCGACGACCAGGGCGCCGCCGCGCGCCTCGTCGGCACCCTGCGCGACGTGACCGAGCGCGCGCGCGCCGAGCTCGCCGCGCGCGTGCTCTCGGAGGCGAGCACGGCGCTGGCGTCGTCGCTCGACTACGCCTCGACGATCGCGACCGTGGCGCGGCTGCTGGTCACGCACCTGGGCGACTACTGCATGATCGACCTCATCGGCGACGACGGGCGCTTCGAGCGCCTCGAGCTCGCCGCGCGCGACCCCTCGAAGGAGGCGCTCGTGCGCCGCGCGATGGACTACCCCCCGTCGATGGCGCCCGACAGCCCGTTCCGCCAGGTGCTCGAGACGCACCGCCCGAGGCTCGTCGCCGAGGTGACGCCCTCGTGGCTCGACGCGCTCGCGGGCGACCCCGTGTACCGCGAGATCCTCGGCGAGCTCGCGCCGCGCTCGGCGATGCTCGTGCCCCTCGTCGTGCGCGGCCGCGCGATCGGCGTGATCAAGCTCCTCTCGTCGGACCCGGGCCGCACCTACGACGTGGGCGACCTGGCGTTCGCCGAGGACCTCGGCGCCCGCGCGGCGCTCGCCGTGGACAACGCGCGGCTCTACCGCGAGGCCCGCGAGGCCCTCGCGCTGGTCGACACCTTCGTGAGCAGCGCGCCCGTGGGCTTCGCGCTGCTCGACCGCGGGCTGCGCTACGTGCGCGTGAACGAGACGCTCGCGGCCATGACCGGAATGCCCGTCGAAGAGTGCCTCGGGCGCGCGGTGCACGAGGTCGACCCGGGCGACGCGCAGGGCGCCCAGGCCGCGCTGCGCCGCGTGCTCGAGACGGGCGAGGCCGTGCTCAACGTCGAGAGCCGGGTCGAGCGCGCGTCGAGCCTTGGCGACCTGCGCCACCTCACGAGCAGCTACTACCCGGTGCGCGACCCCGACGGGTCGATCGAGGCGATCGGGGTGGTGGTGACCGACATCACCGAACGCACGCGCACCGAGCGCGAGCTGCGCGAGGACGCGGCCTTCCGCGAGCGCTTCGTGGGCATCCTCGGGCACGACCTGCGCACGCCGCTGTCGGCGGTGATGGTGGGCACGACGCTCCTCCTGCGGCAGGAGGGGCTCGCGCCGCCGCAGGCGCGGGTCGTGCGGCGCATCGCCGAGAGCGCGCGGCGCATGGAGCGCATGGTGGGCGACCTGCTCGACTTCACGCGCAGCCGCCACCGCGCGGGCATCCCCGTGTCGCCGCAGCCCATGGACCTGCACGAGCTCTGCGGCGCGGTGATCGACGAGATTCACCTGACGTACCCCGACCGCAACGTGGAGATCGCGACGCGCGGCGACGGCCGCGGGACCTGGGACCCCGACCGCATCGCGCAGCTCGTGTCGAACCTCGTGGTCAACGCGCTCGACTACAGCCCCGCGGGCACGCCCGTGCGCCTCACGGTCGCGGGCAACGACGACTCGGTCTTCATCTCGGTGCACAACCTGGGTGCGCCCATTCCGCCCGAGGCCCAGGCGACGCTCTTCGACCCCTTTCGCAGGGGCATGCACGACGCGATGACGGCCCGCCCCTCGCGCGGCCTCGGCCTCGGGCTCTTCATCGTCGCGCAGATCGTGAAGGCGCACGGCGGCTCCATCGAGGTGCGCAGCGGCGCCGAGGGAACCTCGTTCAACGCCACGCTCCCTCGCTGGACGACCGTGCGCGCGTCGAGCGGTTGACCGATGACCGTGGCAGGGTCGGACACCGTGGCGCACGGCCACGTCCCGCCCCAGGGGTCAACCCCTGCACACCTCGTCGCGGCGTTGGCGGTCCGGTTGTTGCTCGGCATTGGCCCTTCGTGACGTCCTCCCAGCTTGCCCCCCTGCCGGCGCCCTGGACCCTCACCCCCCGCATCCTCTGCGTCGACGACGACCCGATGGTGCTGCTGATCCTGCGGCGCGTGCTCTCTCGCGCGCGGCCCTCGTGGGAGATCGCGTGCGTCGAGAGCGGCGCCGCGGCGCTCGAGGCGCTCGCGGGCCGCGCGTACGACGTGCTCGTGACCGACCTCGAGATGCCGCACATGTCGGGCTTCGAGCTGCTCGAGCGGGTCGCCGCGCGGCACCCGATGGTGGCGCGCGTCGTTCACTCGGGCATCGTGAGCGCGGTCGACCCGTCGCGCTTCCGCTCGCTCGCCGACGCCGTGGTGCCCAAGCCCGCGGACCTGCACCGCCTGCTCGGCGCGCTCGAGGGCGCGTTTCTGAGCACCGAGCGCCAGCTCGCGACGGGCACCTGAGCGCCGGCTACACGCGCCCGAGCCACGCCCACAGCGCCGCGGCGGCGACCGTCGCGGTGAGCCACACCGGGCTCGCGATCAGGGCCATCGCCACGCCGCCGAGCGCCACGAACGCGAGCAAGCCCCGCTGCGAGCTGCGCGCCCACCAGCGCGACTCGACGAGCCCGCCGACGTTCGCCATCGCCCACGCGGCCGCGAGCGCCAGCGCGAGGCGCAAGGCCAGCGGGCTCTCGTGCTTCATCGTCGTCGCCGCGAGGCCGGGCGCCATCGAGAGCGCGAAGAGCGCGACCGCGTAGCGGCGCACGTGCGCGGGCGCGCGCACGTCGTAGCGCGGGGCCGTGCGGCGCGCGGCGGCCTGCGCGACGAGGTCTTCATAGGGCGCGCCGGGGGGCTGCCAGCCGGGGCCGCGAACGAAGACCTGCGCGGCGTCCCAGCGCGAGCGCGCGGCGCGCATGCGGGCCAGGAGCTTCACGCCGTACTGGAGGTGCGCCCACACGGGGCTCCAGCTCGCGAGGGGCTCGATGGTGCCGTAGGTGGGCGGCTCCTCCTCGGGCTGAAAGGTGCCGAAGAGCCGGTCCCACACGATGAAGACGCCCGCGTAGTTCTTGTCGAGGTACTTCGGGTCGACGCCGTGGTGCACGCGGTGGTGCGAGGGCGTGTTCATCACGAGCTCGAGCGCGCCGAGCCTGCCCACGAGCCGCGTGTGGATCCAGAACTGGTACACGATCATGCAGCCGTGGGCCGTGACGAAGGTCTCGGGCGCGACGCCGAGCAGCGCCAGCGGGAGCTGGAACCACAGGGAGAAGAGCGGCTGCCACGCGTCCTGCCGCAGCGCCACGGAGAGGTTGTAGTCCTCGCTCTGGTGGTGCACGACGTGGCTGAACCACCCCACGGCCGACTCGTGGCTCCACCGGTGGAACCAGTAGTAGAAGAAGTCCGAGCCCACGAACGCCACGGCCCACGCGAGCGCCGGGTGCGCGGCGAACCAGTCGGTGACGCGCGCGTGGTCGTAGAGCCAGCGGTAGGGCGCCCCGAGCGGCACCACGAGCAGGGCCATCAGGAGCTGCTGATAGAACCCGCACGCGAGGTTGGTGAGCGTGTCGTTCAGGCGGTAGACGCCCGCGCGCCTGCGGCGGTCGACGAGGAGCTCGACGCCCATGAGCGCGAAGTACATGGGCGAGGCGAGCACGATCGGGTCGAGCTTCATGGTGAAGGGGCGCCGAGGCTACCACGCGACCGCCCGCGCGGCGCGGTGGTGCCCCGCGGCGCGCTCCCGCGTATCCTCGCGCCGATGCTGACGGCGGCGACGCTCAGGCCCGGCGTGCTCTTCGCGCGAGACTTTCGCGTGGTGCGCATGCTGGCCGAGGGGGGCATGGGCACGGTGTACGCGGTCGAGCAGGTCTCGACCGGGCGCATGCGCGCGCTCAAGGTGATGCACCCGCAGGTGCTCGACGACCCGCGGAGCCGCGAGCGCTTCGTGCAGGAGGCTCGCGTCGGCGGTCAGATCGACAGCGAGCACGTGGTCGAGGTCGTGGGCGCGGGCATCGACCCCGAGACGGGCACGCCCTGGCTCGCGATGGAGCTCCTCGAGGGCGAGGACCTCAAGGCCATGATGCGCCGCCGCGGGGCGATCGACGCGGGCGAGGTGCGCGAGGTCTTCGAACAGATCGGCGACGCGCTCGGCCGCGCCCACGCCGCGGGCGTCGTGCACAGGGACCTCAAGCCCGAGAACCTCTTCATCGCGGCCTCGCGGATGCGCGGGGTGCCCTTCGTCGCGAAGGTGCTCGATTTCGGCATCGCGAAGGTGGTGGCCGAGCACAAGACGGCGGCGACGGTCACGTCGGTGCTCGGCTCGCCCCTGTGGATGGCCCCCGAGCAGACCGACCCCGGCGCGCGCGTGGGCCCGCCCGCCGACGTGTGGGCCATGGGCCTCATCGCCTACTACATGCTCACGGGGCGCTACTACTGGCTCTGCGCGAAGGACCACGAC